>JBFHVK010000140.1:0-7475 GCA_041589615.1 Gammaproteobacteria bacterium
GGTGCTTCTTTGGTGATGGTGACATCATGCACATGTGACTCTTTCATGCCCGCACCGGAGATACGTACAAATTCAGGCTTGGTGCGCATTTCCTGCAGATCAGCACAACCCACATAGCCCATACTTGAACGAATACCGCCAAGTAACTGGTGAACGATGGCAGACAGTGCACCCTTGTATGGAACACGACCTTCAATGCCTTCTGGCACGAGTTTTTCAGCACCGGCATCCTTATCCTGGAAATAGCGATCACTGGAGCCCTGCTCCATCGCACCTATAGAACCCATACCACGGTATGACTTGTAAGAACGCCCCTGGAACAGGATGACTTCTCCCGGCGCTTCTTCCGTACCGGCCAGTAACCCGCCGATCATTACACAATAGGCACCCGCAGCGAGTGCTTTGGCTATATCACCAGAATAACGAATACCGCCATCGGCAATCAGTGGAACGCCGGTACCTTCGAGTTCCTGTGCCACATTCGAAACCGCAGAAATCTGTGGTACTCCGACACCCGCAACAATACGGGTTGTACAGATCGAACCAGGCCCGATACCGACTTTAACGGCGTCAGCACCTGCATTCACCAGGTCCCTGGCCGCTGCTGCTGTAGCAATATTGCCTCCAATGACCTGAACCTGGGGAAAGTTTTCCTTAACCCACTTTACTCGACTGATAACACCCTGGGAGTGACCATGGGCAGTATCTACCACAATGACATCGACACCAGCCTGTACCAGGGCCGCTACTCTATCTTCGGTGTCAGCGCCGGTACCCACCGCTGCACCTACACGCAAACGACCCAGCTCGTCTTTACAGGCATTGGGGTAGTCATCCGACTTCTGCATGTCACGTACCGTAATCATGCCTCGCAGCTGGAAATCATCATTCACTACCAGCACTTTCTCTATGCGATGTTTATGCAGCAGACTGAGGACTTCTTCACGCTCTGCACCTTCTTTCACCGTAACCAGCTTTTCCCTTGGGGTCATAATGCTGGAAACAGGCTTATCCAGCTCGGTCTCAAAACGTCGATCACGCGATGTAATAATGCCCTTGAGGTCCTGACCATCCACTACGGGAACGCCAGAAATTTTATTATCCTTGGTCAGTGCCATGACTTCGCGAATTGTTGTTTCCGGGGTAACCGTAATCGGTTCATTGATGACACCCGACTCGTATTTCTTCACCGCAGCAACATTTCTCGCCTGCTCATCAATCGACATATTTTTATGAACGATACCGATACCGCCCTCCTGGGCCAGTGAAATCGCCAGGCGCGCCTCGGTCACTGTATCCATTGCAGCCGATATGAGGGGGATATTAAGCTTTATATCTCGCGTAAGCTGTGTGCCCAGAGATACTTCATTGGGCAGAACCGTTGAGTGGGCTGGAATCAGCAGCACATCATCAAAAGTGAGTGCTTCCTGGGCAATTCGCATATCGGCTCCTGTTTTGTCTGGTAAATCGATAAATTATATAAGGAAACACTGAATAATTCATCTCATATTTATTTATTTGATTATTAGCAGCCAGGCGATAATTTGCACTTGAATGACATATTCACTGGGTTACAATCAACACGCTGATTAACTAAATCAGCTGGAAATATCAATAATATGGAAAATACTATAAAAAAATACAATATGAGGTCATTATGAACCACGCAAAACACATAGTCGGCATTGCACTGTCGGCGCTAATAATCACTGGCTGCGCCAGCTCAGGGGGAAGTTCTGCAAGCAGTTCCGAAGCCGAAAGTGCCTATCAACAAGCCATGTCTGAAGCCAAAAAAGCATTAAATGATGCCCACAAGGCCAACAATGTCTGGCGCGATAGTGGGAAAATGCTCAAAAAAGCTGATGAAGCAGCAAAAACGGGTGATTTTGAAACTGCCACAAAGCTGGCCCTGAAAGCAAAACGTCAGGGCGAACTGGCTGTATTACAGGCAGAATCCCAGAAAAACGCAGGTCCAAACCTGTAAACAAACCCTGTGGTCAAACAGGACTGGGCTATGCCCAGAAAAAATCAGCCGGGCAAACATAGCTAGCCCGGCTTTTTTATGAGCCTGCTAAGTCCTATCACCTCCAGGATAAGGAATTTTCTGTATTTTCATGACATACATTCCATTAATACATCAACTATAAATATTACTATTACTCCAACATATAATAATTCCACTGATGCCGGTTAGCAGCACTAAAAGTATTCGTACACAACTTATTGTCCCTTATGCAATATCCCTGTTGCTTATAGTCATTGGCATACAGGCCCTCATTTATCTATATCAGCAGAATAAACAGCAGGAATACGCCGAAAGCCTGAATATCGAACTGGGGAAGTCATTACAACAGGCATTAAAAGGCGACACAAAAAAAATGGAAGGCTTCCTGACACTGATTAAAAACACAGAAAAAATCAGGAACGCCTGGATAGAAAGAGACAGAGAAGAACTCATCAGACAAAGCACACCGGTTTATCACTGGTTACGTGCTAAACACCATATTACACATTTCTATTTTCACGATAAGCAGGGCGTAAATTTTCTCAGGGTACATGCACCCGAGCAAAATGGTGACAAAATCAATCGTGGCACCCTGAAAAGGAGCATGCAGATACTGGATACCTCATCTGGCATCGAACTGGGTATACACGGTAATTTTGCATTACGAACAGTTACCCCCTGGTATGAAAATGGCGAGCTAACAGGCTTTATCGAAATGGGTGAAGAGATCGACCATATTATCAGCCATATTTCAGATATACATGATTATCAGATTGTATTCTCTGTCGATAAAAATGAAATTTTCAATAGAAATATTACAGACAGCATAAACAACTCACATAAACGTCAGGTCATTTTCCAGACGCTTAACTACTCCACCAAGGAACTTCTTGATTTTATTGATAGCAACTCAAGACATGAATTCAAAATACTAAAAATTAATAATAAATCATACCTTGTTTCAAACATTCTAATTAAGGATATTTACGGAACCGATGTAGGAAAACTCACTTACCTGCACAACTTCGACAATCACTTCATTCATGACGAAAATTTCCTCTGGGGAACCCTGATAATAAATTCCTCATTTGGGATCGCACTCATTATTTTTTATTACCTTTATAGCGGAAAAATCAATACAGCTCTTAGAACGAATCACGAAAAACTGATTACCGAAATAAATGAGCGAAAACTGATAGAGGACGAGCTACTTAATAACAAGAAAAAACTGGAAAGCCTTATTGATGAACGTGATAGAAGCCTTGATGAAAGCCGGCGGCGATACCGAACGTTATTTGAAAAAACCGCAGATGCTTTACTATTGATTGAAGGTGACAAATTTGTCGACTGCAATCAGGCCATGTTAGATATGTTTCTGTATAACAGTAAGGAAGAAATCTACAACACTCATCCTTCACAGATTTCACCGGAGTTCCAGAGTGATGGACAGGCTTCTAGCCTGAAAGCGGACCTTATGATGCAAACTGCTCTCGAAAAAGGCAGTCATCGCTTCGAATGGAATCACGCCAGGAAAAATGGTGAAATATTTCCTGCTGAAATACTGCTTACGGCCATCCCCTCTGGAGATAAGAAGCTACTGCACGCAGTAGTACGCGATATAAGCAGCAGAAAACAGGCAGAAGAAGAAATAAAATACCGAGCCTATTATGACTCACTCACCAAACTACCAAACCGTCAGTTATTAATTGACAGATTAAAACAGGCCATAGTCACCAGCCGAAGACGCAAAAATTATAACGCCCTGCTATTTCTCGATCTCGATCGTTTCAAGACCATTAATGACTCACTTGGACACTCTATTGGTGATTTATTATTAATAGAAACCGCTCGGAGAATAAGAACCTGTATACGCGAAGAGGATACTGCTTCACGATTCGGTGGAGATGAATTCGTTATACTCATAAAAAACCTGGGCACAGAACAGGAACATGCGAGCCTTCTGGCCAAGCGCATAGCTCATGATGTATTGCATTCTTTTTCAAAACCTTTCAAACTGAAAGACCATGAACTTCATATAACATCAAGCATTGGCATCAACCTGTTTCCATTACATGATGAAAGTCTTGAAGATATTATCAAACATGCAGACACTGCAATGTACAGCGCCAAAGAAAGTGGCAGAAATAAAATTTCATTTTACTTATCGGAAATGCACGAAATTGTTCTCAAGAAACTCACGCTTGAGAAAGATTTGCGCCAGGCGATCAGAGAAAACAAATTACAGTTACATTACCAGCCACAGATCGACAACGACGGCAAGGCAATTGGTGTAGAAGCACTAATACGCTGGCATCACCCGGAACATGGATTTGTGAACCCGGAAGATTTTATTTCGATTGCCGAAGACACTGGCATGATCTACGACATAGGTGCATTTGTACTGGAAACTGCAATTAGTGACATTCTCTCACTGCAGGATAGTTACTGTATGCCGAGACATATCTCGGTCAATATCAGCCCACATCAGTTTATGCACCCGGACTTTATCAGCCAGGTCAGGCAGACGATTGAACATTACCAACTGGAGAGAAATTTCCTTACGCTGGAGATTACTGAAGGCGTCGTAATAAATAACCTGTCTGAAACCGTTGAGAAATTCCAGCAGTTACGCAAGCTTGGCGTTCGTATGTCACTTGATGACTTCGGCACTGGTTATTCATCACTAAGCTATCTGAAACGCTTGCCACTGGATGAACTTAAAATAGATAAATCTTTTGTGTTTGATGTAATGCGTGATCCCCATGATGCGCTTCTGGTACAGACTATTATTGATATTGCCAACCAGTTCGGTCTCGATACCGTGGCCGAGGGCGTGGAAAATGAAGAGCAGCTCGGTTTTCTCAAGCAGAAAGCCTGCAAGTACTACCAGGGTTATCATTACAGCCGACCATTACCACTACACGAACTCACAGAGTTTTTACTGAAAAACTGATTTACAGCTAGCACAATCAACGTATCATTCACATCATGTCGAATGAAACAAGCAGATCCCAGCGCACTGTTTACAGTGTCAGTGAATTAAACCGGACAATCCGAGGCCTGCTCGAGAGCCAGTTTCCCCTGCTCTGGGTTGAGGGAGAGATTTCCAATCTTGCACAGCCCGCTTCCGGGCATATCTATTTCACGCTTAAAGATGCCAACGCGCAGGTACGCTGCGCCATGTTCAAGGGCAGGAAGGCACTACTGCGCTTCAAACCGGGGAATGGCCAGCAAGTACTCATCCGAGCCCGTGTAGGCCTCTATGAAGCACGCGGTGAATTCCAGCTAGTTGCCGAACATATGGAAGAAGCAGGTGCCGGCGCCCTGCAACGCCAGTTTGAAGAGCTTAAGGCCCGGCTGGCCAATGAAGGCCTGTTTGATGAATCGTTAAAAAAACCACTACCGGAACTACCTCAGTGTATCGGTGTAATCACTTCTGGCACAGGTGCCGCGATTCGTGATGTGCTCAGCGTGCTACAACGCCGATTTGCATCGATACCGGTAAAAATATTTCCTGTCGCCGTTCAGGGCGATAAAGCCGTGCCAGAAATATGCCGTGCCCTGCATCTGGCATCAATGCACAAACAGTGTGATGTACTCCTGCTGGTACGAGGCGGTGGCTCATTAGAGGACCTCTGGGCATTTAATGATGAGCTGGTCGCACGTGCCATTATTGCAAGTGACATTCCCGTGGTAAGTGGCGTAGGCCATGAAGTCGACATCACCATTGCCGATTTTGCCGCCGACCATCGCGCCGCGACCCCGTCAGCAGCAGCCGAACTGGTAAGCCCGAGCCAGCAGGCCTATCTGGCTAATTTACACGCATACCAGCGCAGGCTGAACAGGCTGATTGCTGCAAAGTTGCAGCGCCTGCAGGAACAGCTCCAGTGGCTGCGCAATCGACTTGGACGATTACACCCGGAAGCCCAGCTCAATCAGCAGAGTCAGCAGCTCGACGAACTGGTACAACGTTTACAGGCTGCTATTCAATACTCGTTAAATGAGCACCGGCATGGGCTCAGATACCATATACAAAGTCTCATGAGCAACCGCCCTGATCAGTTTATCGACTACCAGAAACTCCAGCTGGACGACCTCACTAGTCGCCTGGTTTATGCCAGCCATGTGGCAATGGAAAGCCGCCAGCTACAGCTGGCGAACCTCTCCAGAACCCTGCAGGCAGTTAGCCCGCTAAATACTCTCTCCAGGGGCTACAGCATTACCCGTGATTCAAAGGGGCGCGCCATTACAGATGCAGATCAGGTAAGTTCAGGAGATATAATCAATACCCTGCTGAATGAGGGCGAAATAAAAAGTCGTGTCGAGTGAGTTATAAACCAGAATAATTATATATTTCAATAAATTAGCATACACAATCATAAGGCACAAAATAGCTCAGGGCCTGCATGTGAGGACATTTACCCACGATTGAATCACTTTAATACTCGCAAATTACAGAGAATGCGGGTAAATTATCTGGTTTGATTGATCCAGATGCTTGAAAACTGGATGTTTTATAGATAATAATGCGCGTCGCTAAACGTACTAGAACAATCGGAGATTTCGATGCCTGACAGCACCACGGCACAATTACACGGTTTTAAGCCCTATAAAGAAAAGAAGGGCGAAGAATACATGAATGATAAACAGCTTGAACACTTCCGCGAAATCCTGAATGCCTGGAAGAGCGAGCTGATGCAGGAAGTTGATCGCACCGTTGATCACATGAAAGACGATGCAGCCAATTTTCCTGACCCGGCTGACCGTGCCTCTCAGGAAGAAGAGTTCAGCCTGGAACTTCGCACACGTGATCGTGAGCGCAAACTCATCAAGAAAATTGACGAGTCGCTGAACGAGCTGGATAAAGGCGACTATGGCTACTGTGTCACCTGTGGTGTTGAAATCGGTATTCGCCGCCTGGAAGCTCGCCCGACTGCAACTCAGTGCATAGACTGCAAAAGCCTTGATGAAATCAAGGAAAAGCAGAACAAGGGTAAATAACTACTTCCCCGCCCTGTCGGCCCGGATTATTTCCGGTGTCGACATGGCGCCCTCCTCCTGGCCATAGCTGAATTTCATACCGGCATATGATGCAAACCTCCACCCCCTATCGAGGTCGCTTCGCCCCTTCCCCAACTGGTCCCTTGCATAGAGGCTCTCTGGTTGCCGCAATTGCCAGTTACCTTGAGGCTAGAAGTCATGATGGTCAATGGCTGGTGCGAATGGAAGATGTGGATGAACTACGCAATGTAAAGGATGCCGCAGATAGCATATTACGTAGCCTTGAAGCTTATGGTTTTGAATGGGATGAGCCCGTGCTCTACCAGACACAACGCAAACAGGCCTATGAGGATGCTCTGCATCAGCTTCAACAGCAACAACTCGTTTACCCCTGCACCTGCAGCCGTAAGCAGTTACGCGCCATGGCCGAAAGTGGCGAGATCAGCAGCGGCAAGCTGGGGCTCATCTA
>JBFHVK010000141.1:0-7441 GCA_041589615.1 Gammaproteobacteria bacterium
AGTAGAGGCAATAATGGGCAGCACCATATGCCACAGATAATCAGTCACCTTGAAATACCAGGGAAGCTCATGCCAGTTATCGGATGTTAGCCCTTTAAGTGGAAAAATATCCAGGAAACTACCACCACCAAATAGCACAAGCAATGCAATACCCAGAATAAACCCAGGTATTGCATAACCAATCAGGATCACTGTGCTACTGATTACATCGAATTTACTTCCATCTTTCACGGCTTTCTTAATACCTAGAGGAATACAGGTGAGATACACAATAAGAAAGGACCAGACTCCGAGGCTAATGGATACCGGTAATTTAGAAATAATCAGTTCCACAACAGATTTATTATGAAAATAACTTTCACCCAGATCAAACTGTGCGAAGCGCAACATCATATCTACAAATCGTTCATAAGCAGGCTTATCGAAACCATAAAGCTCATTTAGTTTATCGATATGCTCTTTTTCCAGTCCACGATCACCGGTATATAAACCGGATGCACTACTACTAACTTCACCAGCATTACCATGACTTCCTTCAAGCTGGCTGATCAGCTGCTCAACAGGACCTCCCGGAACAAACTGGGTAACGATAAAGGTAACCAGCATTACTCCAATGAGTGTTGGTATCATTAACAGTAAGCGTTTAAGTATATAACTTGCCATAAATTATTCTTTTATCCACCAGCTGGAAATCACCCAGGACAGCGCATCATAATACAGCGGTAGTTTTTCTGCTCGATCGAACTTATTCCAGTATGCAATACGGTGTGTATTTATATACCAGTTAGGCACAAGATAGTTTCCATGCACCAGCACTCTGTCAAGTGCTCGGCAGGCTATCACTAGCTGCTGACGATCTTCGGCTAATATGATTTTTTCTACCAGCGCATCAATAACCGGGTGTTTTACGCCCATCAGGTTTCTTGAACCTTTTTTATCTGCCGACTGCGAATGAAACATATTTATCAATTCATTACCCGGAGACATCGATGCAGGAAAAGAACCAACCACCATATCATAATCAAATGACCTCAGCCGCCTGATATACAATGAGCGATCAACTGTACGATACGTCATGTGTATGCCCAGCTTGGCAAGGTTTCGTGCAAAGGGTGCCAGGATACGATCCATACCTTTCTGCCGTAACAGCACATTAAATTCAAATGCCCTGCCATTTTCATCGACCAGTTTACCCTGTTTAACCTGCCAGCCAGCATCTTTAAGAATATCCCTGGCCTTACGTAAATTTTTGCGTAATGAGCTGGGTTCTTTTGTACTCACCGGTCGCCATTCAGTAGTAAAAACTGAGTCAGGTAACTGATCCCTGTATTGCTCCAGCAACGTCAGTTCTTCACCTTGCGGCAGGCCTCTGGCATGCAATTCAGAATTACTGAAATAACTGTCATTGACGACATACTGATTATAGAAAAGGCGTTTATTCGACCACTCGAAATCAAATGCCAGGGTTATTGCATACCTGACAGCAGGATCTTTAAATAAATCCCTGCGTGTATTAAATACAAATCCTTGCATACCCGCATTATTACTGTGTGGAAGGTTTTCTTTAATGATTTTTCCAGAATCATAATTGGGGCCATTATGTTCCCTGGCCCACAACTTTGAGTAATATTCATGGCGAAAATCAAATTCACCGGCCTTGAAGGCTTCTAGCGCTATGACCAGGTCCTGATAATACTTGAACTGGATTTCATCAAAATTATACTGGCCTTTTCGGCTCGCCAGGTCCTTTGCCCAGTAATCCGGATTGCGCTTATAGGTAATTCGCTTTCCCAGGTCATACTCTTCAATAACATAAGGCCCACTGGCTACAGGTTTAACTTCAGTTAACTTATCGAAATCTTTTCCATCTAGCCATTTTTTTGAAAACACCGAGATATCACCCAGTATCAGGTGAAGCTCCGAGTTCTGTCTGGAGAAGTTAAACTGGATAGTCTGCTCATCCAATACAACAGCTTCCTTAACATCACCATAAATAAACTTGAATTGAGGATGTGCCTTGTCTGACATGATTGTATCAAATGAAAATTTCACATCATGCGCTGTTATCTTATCTCCATTGGTAAAACGTGCACGACGATCAATTTTAAATTTAACTGACAGTTTGTCTTTTGCCAGCTCGATATCATTTGCTATCAATGGATACTTACTAAATGGCTCGTCATCACTTGCGACCA
This sequence comes from Gammaproteobacteria bacterium, assembly GCA_041589615.1. Classification (GTDB taxonomy): domain Bacteria; phylum Pseudomonadota; class Gammaproteobacteria; order SZUA-229; family SZUA-229; genus SZUA-229. Next base: position 2,196 of record JBFHVK010000141.1, read on the forward strand.
TCAGGGTATCGAATAACAGGCCTATTCCCTGTGCAGATACACCTTTTAGTATGAAGGGATTAAAACTGTCAAAAGCACCGGCTCCTGCAAGCACCAGTCTGCCAGCTTTTTTTGCATCAGGATTAACATATTCGAAATGACTGAAATCATCGGGGTATTTGGGTGTATATCCCATGGCAGCTGATGGTGCAGAGACTGCGGCTGAACTATAGATTGCAAATAATAGTAAAAAAATACTGTTAAAAGGGTGCAATCCTGTTTTTATCATCATATTATTCGGTACTACCTGAGGCTATTTATGCGTCTCAACAGATGTTCATGAAGCTATGCTTGCGCTATGGTTATTGTAGATGATTTTGCTTCACATAAAAAATAACATGAGCGAATCATAACGTATACTCGGTTAGCAAGCATACTAATTAATAACTATAAAAAACAGGAGTCCTTTGATGGGATTTTTATCTGGTAAACGAGCTCTTATTTTTGGCGTCGCCAGTAATCGTTCAATTGCCTGGGGCATTGCACAGGCGATGCACAGAGAAGGCTGCGATCTGGCCTTTACCTACCAGAATGAACGCATGCGTGAGCGAGTTGAAAAGCTTGCCGGTCAACTGGATTCCGATATTGTTATTCCCTGTAATGTTGAAGACGATAATGAAATTGAAGCTGTATTCGAGCATCTGGATGACTACTGGGATTCGTTCGACATTCTAATTCACTCAATAGCCTATGCACCAAAAGAGTTACTTGAAGGTGACTATCTGGATAATCTCTCAAGAGACGGTTTTAATACGGCACATGATATCAGCTCCTACAGCCTGGCTGCGATTGCCAAGGCCGGACGCCATATGATGCAGGACCGTGATGATGCAGCCATCCTGACATTAAGCTACCTGGGTGCTGAAAGAACATTCCCCGGCTATAACGTAATGGGACTTGCCAAGGCCAGCCTTGAAGCCAATGTTCGCTACCTTGCACAAAATCTTGGTCCAGAAGGTATTCGTGTGAACGCTATATCAGCGGGCCCGATAAAAACCCTGGCAGCTTCTGGCAGCAGTAACTTTGGTAATCTTTTCGAGCAGGTAGAATCTAGCGCGCCTTTACGCCGTAATGTGACAATTGAAGATGTGGGCAATACCGGCGCATTCCTGAGCTCGCCACTGGCTAGCGGCATAACGGGCGAAGTTATCTATGTGGATAGTGGCTTCCATATTGTAGGCCTGGTCAACAAACCCTGAAGTGTACACCTGAAAAATCCTGACTCACCGGCAGTCGCTTATGCCGGTGTATCCTGAAGGATATTCGTCTCACCCTCGAGACGACCAATCACCACGGCCGCGACTGAATCACTGAACACGTTTACCGCTGTTCGACACATATCCAGCACACGATCGACCGCAAGAATTAGCCCTACCCCTTCAAGTGGCAGGCCAATAGTGCCCAGAATCACACTAATCGCCACCAGGCTGGCGGAAGGAATACCAGCTACCCCCACTGAGGTTAATAGTGCAACCAGTACGATAGTAAACTGCGTTGCCAGACTCAGCTCCAGGCCATATGCCTGTGCGATAAACATCGCCGCCACACACTCATAGAGAGCAGTTCCATCCATATTCACGGTTGCACCCAGCGGCAACGTAAAACTGCTTACCCGGTTAGATACACCGGCTTTTTCTTCCACACACTCCATCGTGAGTGGCAGTGTTGCGGATGATGAACTGGTGGAGAATGCAGTAAGCAGTGCTGCACTCATCGCTCGATAATGTCGCAAGGGATTAACACCGGCAACATATCGCAGAATCAGGTACATGGTTACGGTGAAGTGTATTGACAATGCCACTACAACTGTAAAGAAGAAAACCGCCAGTGGACGAAATGCATCGACACCCGATACCGCAACCACTTTGGCAACCAGGGCGAAAACACCTAGTGGTGCAAACTTCATTACCCAGTCTGTCATGTGCATCATCACATCAAGTGCACCCTGCCAGAAATCGCGCATAACATCACCCTGTGGTGAAGCCAGACGGGTAACAAAAAAACCAAATAAGAGACTAAAGAATATAAGACCCAGCATCTGGCCTTCGGCGGCGGCATTCACGATATTAGGTGGCACCATGCGTAAAAACACACCGACAATATCGCCTGCACCCTTGCCTTCCACATTCTCACTGATAGTCGCAGGCACTTCAGACAGGCCAATCATGTCCTTAACCGGCTGGCCATCGATAATGCCCGGCTGAGTCAGGTTCACAAGAATCAGGCCGGTAATGATTGCCAGCAGGCTGGTGCTGGCATAATAAAGCAGGGTTTTACCGCCCAGGCGACTGAGGTTTTCACCACTACCTATGCCCATCATGCCGACCACAATAGAGGACACAATTAATGGTACGATCAGCATTTTCAGGGCATTGAGAAACAGGGTACCCAGAAAATCATAGACCTGGTAAAAACTGACCCCGAAGAGAGCTGCATCTTCACCACTCAGTAATCCGGCAATAACCGCCAGTACCAGCGCAATAACTATCTGCCAGTGTAACTGTAATGAAGTGAAGGCTCTAATCATCTAACAGACTCTACAGCTCGTCCGAGCGTGTAATATCTGATTGCGATTTCAGGTAATCAATCACGGCCATCATGTCACGATTAGCCTGCTCATTACTGAACTGTCCGGCAAGCACGCCGAGATCTTCATTCGATGCCTCGGCCGGCTGGGTTACTTCTGTTAATTCAATAACAGCCGCGCCGACTGGAAGATCGACAACTTTATACACAGGTTTGCCGACAGGCTTTTTCATGCTGAAAGCCGTGTTTAAAATCTGTGGGCTGACTGACTGGCTGGAGCGTGTTACAGCACCGGCCTTTACGAGTTTGGCCGAGCCCGCGAGCGAGTCTATCGTCTCACCCTGCTCAAGCTTCACAAGCGCTGTAAGAGCGGCTTCCTGAGCTTTAGATCTGGCTTTTTCTGCACGTAGCGCAGCCGTAACCTGAGCTTTGACTTCTTCCAGTGATTTCTGGCTGGTTTCTGTGCGGCTGTTCACTCGTAGGACGAGAGCATGGTTTTTCTCTACCTCGATAATCTCCGAGTTTCTACCTTCACCCAGTACCGTTGGAGAGAATGCTGCCTTACGAATTTTCTCGTTTGCAGCAATACCTGTTCCACCAGCGCGGGTGAAAGCAGCTGTCGTTTTGATAGTCAGGCCCAGGACATCGGCCACTTCCTGCAGACTCTGGTCATTCTCATAGGCGGTGGTTGCCATAAGTTCAGACTTTTCATAAAAGCTGTCTTCAATGAGCTGTGACTTGAATTGCTCTGTCAGTTCAGCCTGCTTTGATTCAAAACTGGCAACAGTCTCTGATTTAATATCGTCCAGCTGGATAATGTGATAACCAAAAGATGACTTGACGATATCGGAAACCTGCCCCTTTTCCAGCTTGTACAATGCATTTTCAAATTCGGGCACCATCATACCTTTCGATACCCAGCCAAGGTCACCACCGTTCGCAGCAGAACCCGGATCTTCCGAAGCTGATTTCGCCAGTTCTGCAAATGACTCACCATTCTTAATACGCTTAAGCAGGTCCTGAAGCTTCGACTCACTGGCCTTCAGGGCCTCCGCATCTGCATCGGCAGGGGTCTGAATCAGGATATGGCGAGCCTTACGCTGTTCCCTGCCTGCAATACTGCTGACATATTCATCATACAGGCGTCTCACAGCCTCCTCATCAACCGGGATATCACTTGCCAGATCATCGGACTTAAACTCGACATAAGAGACACTCACAGTCTCTGGATGCATATAACGAGCCTTGTTACGATCATAGTAATCGCTGATGTCTGTATCACTCACTTCGATACTGCCAGTGAACTGGCTATTATCAAACTGTAGATAATTAATCGTGCGAGCCTGGTTCTGCAGCTGGTTAATAATATTGAGTTCAGCTTTACCAATAATTGCAGACCCCATCACCGCATCCTGCAATTGCTGGACCGTCAGGTCAGTACGGAACAGGTTTTCAAATTCTTTCACCGACATACCCTGCGATTCAACAATCGCCTGGTAACTGTCTTTGGCAAATACACCATCCTGCTGGAAGGCCTCCATTGACTTGATCCGCTGGGCCAGTACCTGGTCCGCAACACGGTAACCCTCATCTTCCGCCATTTTCTGCAGCACACGCTGTGTGATCAGTTGATCAAGCACCTGCTGTTTCATCTGCTGCTGGAATAAAGGACTATCCGGCACTTCACCCTGGAACATCTGCTCTAGCCGCTGTCGTTGACGCGCCATGCCCTGCTCAAACTCCGACTGGCTGATTTCAACCCCGTCCACCCTGGCGGCAGCCTTTTCAGTTGCACCAGTGAGATAATCACCAACTCCCCATAGCGCGAACGTGGCACCAATTAAAATAACAATCACAATCCCAAGGATTCCCTTCGATTTGTCATGGATACTCTGCAACATTTAGTAAAGCCTTTTGAAAATGAGCCCGCTCTAAAGGCGAGTCGATAGAAATGATAGCGGTGAATCATACTAGAGAGTGGCTAGCGGGGCAAAATATATGGCCTTTATCTGGAGTCTGGTTAGCAGAAAGTGTGGAGAACTGACTTCTAGATTTCCGCAGTTCCAGAGCAGCTCTGGGGAAGTAGCTTGATGGCGTGGGTACTTAGCTATGGAGAATGTTGTTGAGAAGATCAAAAGAAAACGCAAATAAACGCAAATTTGGATTGTTTGTGCGCCTGCGGCGCACTGCACAACAATAACTCTTTTATTTTTATTTGCGTGCATTTGCGTTGACGTACAGGGATGTACTAATTCAGCGGGCGCATGGATGCGCAGGAGCTGTCATTTGCGTTTTCTTATGCTTTTTGTCTTACGCTGATGTGAAACGGTTGTTTGTTTTCTCTCAAGTACCCGTCCCTGGTGCAGGGTATCCGGCCCGGCATCCCTGCCGGGCGTTCGCCGAGCTGCGTTTGTACATTGAGTACAAACGGTCTCGACTCACCCAGGCCAACATATACAATAAAAAGGCCCCCCCGCTTTCGCTGTGAAGGTGGTCTTTTTATTTTTTATGGGTATCTGAAGGTGGGACTATTCGGGCTTTCCCTGCCCTCACCGCTTCGCGGCCATGGTGTCAAAAAGCGCCACCATGTTAAGAATCGCTCCGGGCGATTCTTTCGAAACGGGTTCTCGTCGTGGCCCTCCAGGCCAACATATACAATAAAAAGGCCCCCCCGCTTTCGC
>JBFHVK010000142.1:0-7415 GCA_041589615.1 Gammaproteobacteria bacterium
CCTGATTTTTCCTGAGTCACAAGATTAACTTTTAACCCACGAATATTAGAAGTCATTAGTCCTTTATCAGTGAACGCGTCTATAAATGCCTGGCTTTTGAGTCTGGCTCGCAACTTTGGCGCGATACCTCCCGCGATATATACTGTTGAGACCGGATAATAGTGCAATGCAATATTTGAAGTTGCTACGGCATAGATATCAATAAAGCAATCAATAGTTTTGATACATATTTCATCATCATTTGCCAGTGCATGTTCTGTGATAACCTGGGCGGGATCGCGATGCAGCATTTGCTGTTCTACAGTAATTGTTTCAGGCGTGTATTTAACTTCCTTGAAAAAATCATATATACGTTTTATACCAGAACCAGACAGCAGTAGTTCCAGGCTTACATGTGAATGTTGTTTCTGCATCCATCCTAGCAATTCAAGTTGAAGGCGATTACCTGGCGCAAAGCCAGCATGCCCTGCTTCACTGGAAAATGCCTGATAACGATCCTCTTGCCAGACGATATGTGCTGCACCAAAGCCTGTACCTGCACCGACCACTACAGCATCACGATTCTCTATCGTACTTTCTTTCTGGACACCTTCCTGAAGCACGATCAAGTCAGACTGATGTAGCATAGGTACACCGTGTGCTACTGCAATAAAGTCATTTATTAGCTCGACATTGTCAGTTGCTAATAATTTTCTAAGATGTTTCCGCTTAATTAACCAGGGCAAATTGGTTACCTTAACAACATCATCCATAACCGGGCCAGCTATTGCAAAGCAGGCAGAATCAACTGGTACTAGTACGGCATGTTCTTTGAGAAAGCTTTCAAGCAAACTTATAAAACTCTCATAATCCTGACTGGAATACACTTTTTCAGCAAGAATTCTGTAGTTATTATCTGACACATCCGCATAGACTAGACGTGTACTTGTGCCTCCAATATCCCCAGCCAGTATTTTCATATAGTACCCACAACAGGTTAATTAGATTTTGATGGTCGTCTTTGCTTGTAATAATTTATTAAGCCATTTGTTGAGGCATCATGAGTAGATACGGGCAATGCATCATCAAGCTCGTGAAGAATACTTGAAGCTAACTGCTTACCCAACTCAACACCCCACTGATCAAACGAGTTAAGATCCCAGATAATACCCTGTACAAATATTTTATGCTCATACAGCGCAATTATAGATCCCAGTGTTTTCGGGTCAAGCTTATCAAACAGTAAAGTACTGGTTGGTCTGTTACCGGGAAAGACCTTGTATGGTAGCAGCTTATCAACACCCTCTTTATTCACTCCTTCAGCCTCTAGCTCAATACGCGCTTCATCTGGTGTTTTACCGCGCATGAGTGCTTCTGTCTGTGCAAATACATTCGACATAAGAGCTCGATGATGCCGCGCTATACAGCGGAAGCTTGATACTGGTGCAAGTATATCTGCTGGTACAAGCTTAGTACCCTGATGTAACAACTGGAAAAACGCATGCTGAGCTGCGATGCCTATTTCACCGAATATTACGGGTCCTGTTGTATACTCTACCTGCCTGCCCTGACGATCAACATATTTACCATTACTTTCCATATCTGCCTGCTGAAGATATGCTGGAAACCGATGTAGATGCTGGTCATAGGGTAATACAGCCATACTTTGAGCATCGAAAAAATTGTTGTACCAGACACCAAGCAGTGCCATTATGACTGGTATATTTTTGTCAGCGGGAGCGCTTTTGAAATGCTGATCTACTTCAAAAGCCCCATCAAGTAATGCATCAAAGTTTTTAGAGCCTATCGCTATAACAATTGATAAACCAATTGCTGACCATAATGAATAGCGTCCTCCAACCCAGTCCCACATCTTGAATATATTTTCTTCTGTAATACCAAATTCTGTAGCCAGTGTAATATTTGATGTCACCGCGCTAAAATGTCGGTGAATATCCTCATCATTACCTATTTTATTTATATACCATTGACGCGCAGTTTCGGCATTAACCATTGTGTCCTGGGTGGTAAATGTTTTCGAAGCAATAATAAAAAATGTTGTCTCAGGATTCAGGTATTCGAGCGTGTCATTAATATGATTTTCATCAATATTTGATACATAGTGTATATTTATATCATGCAGTGAATATGCACGTAGCGCTTCTGTCGCCATGAGCGGGCCAAGATGTGAACCACCGATACCAATATTAACTACATCGGTTATAGCCTGACCTGTAACACCACGCCACTCTCTAGAACGAATACTTTCTGCAAGTCTATTAACGCGCTCACGCTCCTGCCTGATCTCGGGCATAATATCAACCCCATCGATACATAATGGACTTTCACCCTTTTCCCTTAACGCAACATGTAATACAGCCCTGTCTTCCGTATTATTTATTTTTTCACCATTAAACATAGCCTGAATTTTTTCTGGCAACTTAACTTCCGTTGCCAGTTCAAGTAACAATGCCATTGTTTCATCTGTAATACGATTTTTTGAAAAATCATAGAGAATATCATTCAACTGCAGTGAAAATCTGTTATAACGTTGCGAATCTGAATCAAACATATCCCGCATATGGATATTTTGAATATCATTATAATGTTTTTGAAGCTTTTGCCATATTTCCAAATGGTTGAGCATATTCATCTGCAATCGATCCTTTGTCTGTATTCACTATCTAGTAAAGTATTGTCAGCAACAATCATTCCAATGTGGTGCAATGTCGATATATTAGCTAATGAATAACACCGGCAGGACCCAGAAAGCAGCATATCCGCACATAAATATAGCCTCTAATGGATTACATGCACTATTTAGAAGCACTCCAGACTCATAACTTCTGGATATATGCACATATTATATTAAAATAGGTCAATAGATTTGGCCCCTGATATGCATATCAGTTTATATTCACAATAAAGTAGCAGTACAGATTATGCCGATACAAACAATTACAAGTACCCCTTTCCTGGATCAGAAGCCCGGCACATCAGGCTTACGTAAAAAAGTCAGCGTATTTAAACAGCAGAATTACCTGGAAAATTTTGTCCAGTCAATATTCAATGTAGCAACAGATTTAAAAGGTGGATTAATGGTACTGGGTGGTGATGGCCGTTACTACAATACCAGAGCAGTACAAACCATACTCAGAATGGCTGCAGCAAACGGCATTGCTAAAGTCATTGTAGGCCAAAATGGCATACTCTCCACACCCGCCGTCTCCCACCTGATTCGTAAGAACAAAGCGGCCGGCGGCATTATTCTTTCTGCCAGCCACAACCCCGGTGGCCCATCTGGAGACTTCGGCATCAAGTTCAATATATCAAACGGCGGCCCTGCACCGACTTCTTTCACTGATTCTGTTTATGAAGTAAGTAAAGATATTCAACAATACAGCATCTATGAATCTGATGATATCAAGCTTGATATAACAGGCAGTGCTAATATCGACAAGATGCAGATAGAGGTGATTGATCCTGCATCTGACTATGCCGACCTGATGCAACACCTGTTCGATTTCTCTTCAATCAAGAGCCTTTTCACTGCTGGACGACTAAGCATGTGCTTCGATGCCATGCATGCTGTAACTGGCCCTTATGCCAGGGAAATATTTGAAAAAAGACTTTCTGCTAATTTGAATTCAGTTATAAATGGCGAACCACTGGAAGATTTTGGTGGTGGACACCCTGACCCTAATCTGGCACATGCAAAAGAGCTTGTTTCAATATTAAATGCTGGCCCTAACTCACCCACTTTCGGTGCCGCATCTGATGGTGATGGTGATCGCAACATGATCATTGGACAGAATTTCTTCGTTAACCCCAGTGATAGCCTTGCCATTATGACTGCTAATGCACACCTGCTACCGGGTTATAAAGATGGTGTTCGAGGCGTTGCTCGTTCACTACCAACAAGTAGGGCTGTTGATAAAGTTGCCGACGCAATGGGCATAGACTGTTATGAAACACCCACTGGCTGGAAATATTTTGGTAATTTACTTGATGACAAACGCATCACACTGTGTGGAGAAGAGAGTTTTGGCTCTGGGTCAGACCATATTCGTGAGAAAGATGGTATCTGGGCTGTACTCTTCTGGCTTAACCTGATCGCAGTAAAGCAACAGACTGTTGAAGAAATAACCCGTGCCCACTGGAAACGCTTTGGCCGACATTATTATACGCGACATGACTATGAGTCTATAGATAGTGGTGCTGCTAATGATCTAATGAACAATCTTAGAAATAGTACCTCCACTTTATCTGGAAAAAAATATGCTGATTACACAGTGAGCATAGCGGATGATTTTAGTTATACAGACCCGGTCGATAACAGTATTACAGAGCAGCAGGGTATTAGAATCCTGTTTGAAGATGACTCACGGATTGTCTACAGGTTATCAGGCACTGGTACTGAGGGAGCAACATTGCGGGTATATATTGAGCGCTATATCAGTGATGATAGCTTACACGATCTAGACACACAGGAAGCGTTATCTGAATTAATTCATATAGCAGGTGAAATTGCAGAAATTAACTCACGATGCGGTCGAGACGCTCCGGACGTTATAACCTGATTCCATAGTGCATTGATGAAGGAAACGCTTATAAATGCGTTTCCTTCTATTCACAGCTATTCTTAATTATTCAACTTCCATATATCCTGGTTGTACTCCATCATAGTTCTATCTGTCGAAAAGAACCCACTACTCGCAGTATTCATAATACTCATACGCAGCCATTTCTGTCTGTCCTTATAAGCCTCCGATACCTTTTGCTGAGCATCTATAAAACTCCTGAAGTCTGCTAACGTTAACCAGGGGTCATCTGGATTCATTAACGAGCGTATAATATTATCGAATATGCCTGACTCAAATGAATTAAAGTGTCCACAGCATAAAAGATGCATGACCTGCTTAAGGTCAGGATCAGAATCCACAATAGATTGAGGCTGATAATGTTTACGCATCTCTACAACTTCATCAGCCTTTAACCCAAACAGATAAAAGTTTTCTTCACCAACCGCTTCCAGTATTTCTATGTTTGCACCATCATATGTACCAATAGTAATTGCACCATTCATCATGAATTTCATATTACCGGTTCCCGATGCTTCCTTACCAGCAGTAGACACCTGTTCTGAAAGATCGGTCCCTGGACAGATGATTTCCATTTTCGATACACCGTAATTCGGTATAAAAGCAAGCTTCAGTTTATCACCCACATCTGGGTCATTATTAATAACATCTGCCACATTATTAATTAACTTAATTATATCTTTTGCGAGTCGATAACCTGGGGCTGCCTTGCCTCCTATCAAAACACAACGATTAGTCCAGTTTTCTGTGTCGTTATTTTTAATACGATTGTACAGATGAATCACATGTAATACATTCAGTAACTGACGTTTATATTCATGTATTCGCTTTACCTGCACATCAAACAATGAATCAACATTGAAATCCACGTTACATTCATGTTTGATTAAATTAGCAAGACGCTGTTTGTTCTGTTTTTTAACTTCATACCAGTCTTCTGAAAATGCCCGGTCATCTGCATACTGCTTAAGTTTATCAATACTGCCTAAATCTCTTATCCACTCATTCCCAATATGCTTTGATATTAGATTCGTCATTAATGTATTAGAATGTGCGATCCATCTGCGCGGAGTAACGCCATTAGTTTTGTTATTAAACTTTTCAGGCCACAGCTCGTAAAAATCCTTAAACAATCCTTTAATAAGAAGATCGCTATGCAAAGCAGCTACACCATTCACCGAAAAACTACCCACAATCGCCAGATATGCCATACGCACATACTTACCATGGCCTTCTTCGATGATAGACATTCGAGTCTGACGCTGTGTATCACCTGGCCACTTGCGTGAAACCTGCTTGAGGAAACGGGCATTAATTTCATAAATAATCTGCAACAACCTGGGCAGTAATCTTTCAAACAGCGAAACTGGCCATTTTTCTAGCGCTTCTGGCAATAACGTATGGTTAGTATAAGCCATTGTTTTGCTTGTTATCTCCCAGGCTTCATCCCAGCCAAGTTTCTTTTCATCCATTAATATCCGCATCAGTTCGGCAACGGCAATAGTCGGATGTGTATCATTCATCTGAAATACATTAAATTCAGCAAACTCGCTAAAATCATCCCCGTGATAGACAGACCACATACGTATCACATCCTGTAAACTTGCCGATGCTAGAAAATATTGCTGGCGTAACCGCAGCTCCTTACCATTCTCACTCGCATCGTTTGGATACAGAACCATTGTGATATGCTCTGCATCATTTTTACTTTCAACCGCTTCTGCGTAACTACCTGCGTTAAAATCGGCAAGGTCGAACACATTGGTTGCCGCAGCCGACCAGAGACGCAGCGTGTTTACTGTATCGTTTTTATAACCGGAAATTGGCACATCATAGGGTATCGCCAGAATATCAGTAGTATCTACCCATTCATATAGAAGGCCACCATTTGCCTGCCTGTGTGCTTCTACCCGGCCACCAAATTTGATTGTCTTCGTGAATTCTGGCCTCTCCAGTTCCCATGGATTACCATCTCGCAACCAGTGATCAGGTTCTTCTACCTGGTGTCCATTACGTATTTCCTGGCGAAACATGCCATATTCATATCTAAGGCCATAACCAACAACAGGTAATTTCAGCGTGGCACAACTATCCATAAAACAGGCTGCAAGTCGACCCAGGCCACCATTACCCAGCCCGGCATCATGCTCTTCGGTAACTAACTCTTCAAGTGTGAGAGAAAACTGTTCAAGAGCTGACTTAAGCCTGTCTTCTAAATCAAGATTCAGGATATGATTTCCTAATGATCGGCCGATAAGAAACTCAAGAGACATATAGTACGCTTTCCTGACACTTTTCTGGTCATGTGCTTTCCAGGTATTCCGCCAGTCCGTCATAATATGATCACGTAGCGTCAATGAGAGTGCTTCATATAGATAAATAGGTATACAACCCATAAACCTGCCGAGATGACGTGTCAGGTAGCGCTCGAACTCTGCGGCCAGAGCCTTATCATCGGTGGGAAGTTTTTCCATCAATGGAAGATCTGCTGCACATAATACTTTCTTATTTGTAGACATAGGCTACCTCTGATACAACTTTGTAAAATTTGTAATAACTTCAACAACGTTTTTGTTTAACTGATCCCATTCGAATCTCCATAACCAGTTCCCTTCTGATGTACCTGGCACATTCATTCTTGCTGAAGAATCCAGTAGCATTAGATCCTGCATAGGAATAATGCACAGGAATGATACTGATGACATAGCCAGCCGAATCATTTCCATGACTCCCTGCTCGCTTTTCGTATGCTCGCTAGCTGTATATTGTAAAAAATATTCCTCTGAATAATTATTTTTATTCATTATCCAGCCCAGGGTTGTATCATTATCATGC
>JBFHVK010000143.1:0-7328 GCA_041589615.1 Gammaproteobacteria bacterium
AGTGGAATCAATTACACACAGCTAATGCTGGATTGTGATGATGGCATAAACTGTCACCAGCTAGCTGGGCTTAAGGGAGATAATAGTCGGGCGTTAGAGGTTTCGGTGAATGCCTGGATGCAGGCTGTTTCTCCGGCAAGAGTAATAGCGCAGTGTGCTGAAGAAGCTGAAGTAGAAGATAATGGAGGGGGGGAAACTTCAGCTTTTTTCTACTTCTATCGGTGATGTTAACAATGGTTCACTTACGGGGTGCTGATACACCTGTGTGAATACCAGGCAGGACTCTGTATGTGGAATATTAGATGGCGCTAATGTAAAATCGGGTATTTAATTTCCTGCATGTTTACTGGAGAAAATGAATGCCTAAATATCTTGTGATTCTACTTTGTGGCGGGCTGATGATGAATTCTGCATTTGCAGATGATGAATTAATACAGCGAGTCGAGAAAAGTAGAGCAGTAGTAAAAGAGTTTATGGGGCAGCTGAAGTCAGAGCTTCAGACGGCGATGAAAGCGGGTGGGCCTTTGAATGCCATCGACATCTGTAATAAGCGAGCACCAGAGATAGCTAACCAGCTGTCTGAAAAATATGCCTGGGATATCGCTAGAACCAGCCTCAAAACTCGAAATCTGCTAAATGCGCCAGATACCTGGGAAGTAAAGGTGTTAGAGGCTTTTGAGCAGCGTAAAGCTAATGGTGAGGCCGTTAGGCCGATGGCTTACTATGAAGTGATTGAAACAGCAGGCAAAAAGCATTTTCGATTTATGAAGGCAATTCCTACGGGCAAGGTTTGTATGAATTGCCATGGTATTGAATTGTCGAGTGAAGTTACCGCAAGAATAAAAACACTGTATCCGGAAGATAAGGCAGTAGGCTATGTGCCTGGAGAAATACGCGGGGCATTTACCATTAGTCAGCCCTGGTAATAATTAGAAAACACCCGAATGTTATAGTGATACATTCGGGTGCATTACCTGCAAGGTGGATAAAATGGAGATTTTGCTTATTAAACCGATGCCAGGCTGATATTTTCGACTTTCTGCTGAGAATCAAATGTAACCTGCAGGCTAATCTCAAACTCAGATAGCTGATATTCGTTGTTTAGTGTTTTTTTACAGGCTGGTTGTGATAAGCCTGATTTTAGCAGCTGTGATAACCTGGCTGTATGCTGGGGGTCGAGTTCGCTGTTGTGCATCATGTTTGCTAAATTCATAATTTAATACCGCTTTTGTTTTTCTTAACAGTCTATCTTGAAAATATGAATTGTCTCTGGGAAAAGCTCCTAAGTTAGCTTCTCTACAGCGTTTTTTACGAAATTCGTTATATTTCAGTACATTTCGGGAAAATTTCACAGAATTGATGCATATATATGACGACTGCTTTAATGGTGTGATACACGATTATTTGAGATGTGATGTTAATTTATATCGAGCGTAGTGCTGAGATGATTAATTCGGGTGATGCTGTTAGACCAGATATTATGGGCTAGACTCAGTGTTAATTGTAAATAATGAAGAGTCTCCCAGTTCATAATGTTTCGACAGAATTTAAGTCATACGACCTGTTTGCCCTTTAAAGAAGCTTTATACTGGTATATTGGATTGAGCATATCCTTGCTCTATTTCATACTGGCAAAATTTGGCCTCATCTTCACTGTTGTTGCTGATAACGTTACCCTCACCTGGCCCCCAACAGGGCTTGCCCTGTTCTGCCTATTCGTATTCGGAGGCCGATTCTGGCCCTGGATCTTTATCGGTGCATTTCTAGTAAATTTAACAACAGGTATTGGAATAGCACCCTCATCAATGATTGCCGCAGGAAATACACTTGAGGCACTGTTAGGTATGTACCTGCTTCGGCGTGTTAATTTTGATAGCAGGTTATCAAAGGTACGGGATGTTATCGCACTAATCATCCTGGCAGCAGGTATTAGCACGATGGTGAGCGCTACCATAGGTGCATTAAGCCTGACTATATTTAATATTGTTCCAGCAGATGCTTTTGGGAAGGTATGGATAAACTGGTGGATGGGGGATGCCATGGGCGATCTTGTCTTCGCGCCTGTTTTTTTCAGCTGGTGGACGGGTGATAATTTACGCCTTAGGCGAGGACGCATCCTGGAAGCTGTGTTGCTGGGAGTCAGTTTATGTGGAGTCGCACAGCTAGTATTTGGTGGGCATTTAACACTATGGGGTGAAGCTTTACCATTGTCGTTTATGACTTTTCCTTTTCTAATCTGGGCATCTTTACGTTTTGGAATTCGTGGTGCAACATCGGTCGTGTTTGTTATCGGAACGGTTATGTTAATAAACATAACACTGGATATGGGGCCTTTTGCAAGAGAAAATACAACTCACAGTCTGCTACTTTTATGGATGTATACCAACTTTCTTGCTATCACCAGTCTGGTGCTAGCGGCTGCAGTAACCGAGCGATCAACAGTTGAAGAAAAATTACGCCATACTGCAGAGCATGATTATCTTACCGGCTTGCCAAATCGAATTATGTTGAATGACAGAATTAATCAGTCGATTGAATTCGCAAACAGATATCAGAGCCGATTTGCTATTTTATTTATGGATGTTGATAGATTCAAACTTATTAATGACTCGCTAGGTCATACACTAGGAGATAAGCTGCTTAAAAAAATAAGTGAGTGCCTTCAAGCTTGTGTCAGGAAACAGGATACAGTGAGCAGACTCGGTGGTGATGAATTTGTAGTGCTAGTAAATGAGTTGCACAGACAACAGGATATATACCCTGTACTGAATAAAGTGCTTGAAGCTGTGAGAACACCTGTATTTGTAGATGGTAAGGAGTTACATATCACAACCAGTATTGGTGTCTGCTTTTTCCCTCATGATGGAAAAGACACTGAAACATTGTTGAAAAATGCAGATATCGCCATGTACAGGGCAAAAGAGGCAGGTCGTGACTGCTTTTTTTTCTACAGTGCTGATATGAATAAGCAGGCTGAAAAACGCCTCACACTTGAAACAGAGTTGCATAGAGCGATATCGAAGAGTGAGTTTCAGTTGTACTATCAGCCACAGTTTGACTCTATCGATGGTGAAATAAAATCTGTAGAAGCTCTGATACGCTGGATAAATCAAGATGGACAATGTATTGGACCTGATGAATTTATACCCGTGCTCGAGGAAACTGGAAAAATTATTGAAGTAGGGCGATGGGTTATTGAAGAAAGTTGTCGGCAGCTAGCTATGTGGCATGCAGCAGGCTGGAATAATATGCGTGTTGCAGTGAATATTTCAAGCCAGCAACTAAATGATGAATCTATTGTTCTATTCATAAAAGAAGAGCTGGAAAAAAACCATATAAAAGCCGAATATCTTGAACTGGAAATTACTGAAAGTATGCTGGTGAGGCAGGCAAGTAGCATTGAACAGGTGTTCGAAAAGCTTGTTGCTTTAGGTGTAAGGCTGGCAGTAGATGATTTCGGGACTGGATACTCTTCACTCAGCTATTTACATCGTTTATCTATTGATACCCTTAAGATCGATAGGAGTTTTGTAGAAAATATCCCCGGAAATGAGAATAGCGAAGCGATAACGCGAGCAATTGTGGGGCTGGCAAAAAGCCTGAAGTTGACTCTTGTTGCAGAAGGTATAGAAACACAGGAACAAAGAGCATTTGTGAGTGATCTTGGTTGTGACTATTTGCAGGGGTATATGCTAAGTCGTCCAGTCACAGCAGAAAAAATAGATGAATTGCTAATGTCTGGAGCATCTCGTATATGATATGTCTCTGATATTGGATAATAATTGTGATACTCAGGCGTAATGTGTCATCAATTAATGCTCGAATTTGCTACAAACTACAGATTTCATCGTATACTTATTTAAAATATATAACTGACTAATGTTTTTATATGCCAAATGCTGAAGGGGGTAGCGTGGAAGACCTGAAACGGATTCTCTATGTTGAGGATCAGCTGGATATCCAGATGATCGCACGTGTTGCTCTGGAATCTATTAGTCACTTTGAGCTGAAAATATCCAGTGGCGGAGAAGAAGCTCTGCAATGCATAGAGGCTTTTTCTCCTCAACTATTGCTGCTGGATGTGATGATGCCAGGTTTAGATGGGCCTCAAACATTAGAACAGGCACGTAAACTTCCTGGGTTTGAAAATATCCCTGTAATTTTCATGACAGCAAAAGTACTGCCATCTGAAATAGAAAGTCTTATGGCACTTGGTGCACTGGGAGTAATACAGAAGCCTTTCGACCCGGTTAGTCTGGGAGATGAAATCAGGGCTTTATGGGATGCTCGATAAGTCTGAAACATGAATGAAGACAGTAACACTGATAAAGTGAACAGAATCTATGATATCTGCAAAGCCACCAAAAAATGAAGCTGCTCGACTGAAAAAGCTCAAAGAGCTGAATATTATGGATACGCTGGAAGAGCAGGCATATGATGACCTGACTCATCTGGCAGCACATATCTGTGATGCACCAATAGCTCTGGTTAGCCTGATCGATGAATCGCGACAATGGTTCAAATCACATCATGGTCTTGACGCGACTGAGACACCACGTGACCTGGCTTTCTGTGCTCATGCCATACTACAGGATGATCTTTTTGTTATAGAAGATGCTGAGAAGGATGAGCGTTTTCATGATAATCCTCTGGTTAAGAATGAGCCCCACGTAAAATTTTATGCAGGGGCACCACTGGTGCTGGATGGAGAGTTTTATATTGGCACATTATGTGTGATTGATCATCACGCCAGGCAGATAAATGACGAACAGAGGCAGGCGTTGCGTGCGCTTTCACGTCAGGTTATTTCTCAACTGGAACTCAGATTAAAGGTGAAGGAGCTCAAAGAGCTTGATCATGCAAAAGATGAGTTTCTTTCAATGGTTAGTCATGAGCTCCGTACACCTCTAACATCTATTAAAGGTTCACTGGCTGTGATTAATCACATGTCATCGCTACTCGATGAGCAATCACGCTCGATGCTAGATATTGCTACGAGAAATTCCGATCAGTTACTCGTGATTGTGAACGATATTCTCGATCTGGCAAAGATGGAAGCAGGCAAACTGGATATGGATTTAAAAAAAGTAGACCTTGTTGAAATGTTGCAGCAGGCCTTAAGACTTAATGATAGTTATATAAAACAGTGTGGGTGTAGGGCCAGGCTTAAGTTGCCCGAAGGAGTAAAAGAGCTATATATAGTCGCTGATAAACAGCGCCTGATTCAGGTCGTATCTAACCTGATTTCAAATGCGGCAAAATTCTCACCTAAAGACAGTGAGATTGAAGTTTTACTCGATGTTAGCAGGAATAATGTGCGTATATCAGTTGTGGACTATGGCAGTGGCATTCCCGAAGAGTATCAGGCTCAATTATTCCAGAAATTCAAGCAGTTGGGCAAGACTCAAAATCAGAAGTTACCGGGTACCGGTCTAGGATTAAATATATGCAAGCATATTGTTGAAGCTCATCATGGTCAAATTGGTTTTGAATCTATACCTGGTGAGAAAACCATTTTTTACTTTACGTTAGATCTGAACAATCAAAATGAAAATCATTCATGAGTTGAACGAGTCTCAACTGAATGAGCTTTATCAGTTATATCAGCTGCAGTGGTGGACGCAGGGAAGAAGTCTGGAGCAAACCAGAAAAGTTGCTGAAGGTTCACAAATTATTACTGCACTGGTAGATGATAATGGCAGTTTACAGGCCTTTGCTCGGGTGCTAACGGATTATACTTTTAAGGCATTGATCTTTGATTTAATTGTAGTTGAAGAGCATCGTAATAAAGGTCTGGCGCGACAGTTGATCGATCATATCAAGATGCACACAGATCTCGTAAACGTAAAACATTTCGAATTATATTGTTTGCCAGATATGTTTAAGTTTTATCAGCGGTTTGGATTTTCAGAAAAACTGGGTGATATTAGTCTAATGCGCTATTCTGCAACCTGAATGGTTATTTAATTTTCATGCCATTACCATCTCGCCCTGCTGTTGACATGCCCTTGCGTTGTTATGCTATTCGTAGAGTGAACCCATTTCTCGGTGTTATGCAGGTTCTGGAAACTTCAGCTGGACGTGCTATTAGTACGAATGGTGTTGTCTGGGATATTGAAGTACTGGTCGACTGGGAACAACATAGTGCTCAGTTCAATAGCCGTGAGAATGCCTTTTATCGTTATGGTCTCTGGTCGCAGGAAGATGGGCTGGTAAATCGTCCTTTGGCACCGCATCTTGATAATGATCCATTAACCCGGCAATGTAATGACCTGATTGAATGTATAGAGAAAAATTTACAGAACCTGCCGTTTGAATTAAGTGATCAGACTGAACTCTGGTTGTTTGATGAAAAGGGGGAGCAGTTACTGGCGTTATTAGCGTCAGTGAGTGATGAAAAACTATTGCCGTCTCCTGAGCCCAGGTACTGGTCGGCATCTATTGGGGCGGAAGGTGTGCCGAGCCAGAAACGGTTTCCAGAAACACGTGAGCTTGAGCAGCAGGTTAAAAAAGCAGCCGGTTTTAATATTCGCAAACACTGGATCAGGCGCCGGCCTGATAGTAGTGGTGTAATGATTCATTCAGCTAAAGTAATTGATGGTAGTCTTTTTCCTGCTTATCTGATCAGCGAATCCTGGCGAACTGAAGAGGAATCTGAACGAGTACGTGATTATATCAACTGGATTGCACCGTCATTGCTAACATTACAGTCACTTTCTGTCAGTCAGCGAAAAAGGCTGGAAGATTATCTGCATGTGCAGGCGATTTCAGTTGAGCATCACTGGCATCTGTATCCGGAACTTGTTAGTCCTGATGCTCTGATGGCAGCGAGAGTGCAATCTCAGTTGCAAATGCTTAATAAGAAACCATCTGATGAGTAATTATGTATATCGGTGCATATTAACTTATAATGCTGATTTGTTAGTGATAGGGTTAGTTGCATGAATAATGTAAGGTCCATTGGTTTTAAGCTGTTAAGTTGGGCTCAGGATGCTGGCCTGGTTATTATTTCAATATTCACCATCATTGCAGTGGGATCAGAAATCAAACTGATTGTCGATGCACGAGCTGTCACTCTGGCGGATCTGCTGTTGTTATTCATTTATCTCGAAGTACTTGCCATGGTGGCAATCTACCTTGAATCTGGTAAGTTGCCAGTCCGCTTTCCTTTATATATTTCAATTGTTGCGCTAGCACGTTATCTTGTGCTCGATATGAAAAATCTCGATACAGAGCGTATGCTGGGTGTTGCTGGTGCGGTTCTGTTAATTGCAGTTGCAGTGCTAGTGGTGCGGTTTGGTCATTCACGTTATCCTTATGATGAAAAA
>JBFHVK010000144.1:0-7254 GCA_041589615.1 Gammaproteobacteria bacterium
ACCCCGTTGATATTTTTGAGAGAATAAAGAACCAAACAAGAAGTATTCATCGTGTTGTATGGGAGATGCTTTTTATAGCGGGTGAAAAGCATGATGCTCGTATTGTTATGGATAAATCACTGGACAGTATTCATAACGCCGATGAATTAATGAAACTTTTTCCGGATATGCTGTTTCTTAACGTGGTTCGTGATCCCAGGGCTCAAATAGCCAGTATGAATAAGGCCATTATTTACGAGTTCGATACCTTACTGAATACCCAGGTATGGGTGAAAGCGTTTGATAAGGCAAGACAGCTTGCAGACCAGTATCCAGACAGGGTTTTAACGATTCGCTTTGAAGATTTCATTTCCAGTGAAGCTGAGGTTATTAATAAAATCTGTCAGTTTTTCGATATTGAATTTGAAGAAGGCATGTTAGATATCGAGCACTCGAATGAAGCGGCATCCATTACTACTCGTTCAGCATTATGGGAGTCTAACAGCTCAACACCCATCGCTGCTAATGTGGATAAATTCAAATCCATGTTGTCAGATAAGGAAATCGAAACGATCGAATCACTAACATCAGATCATATGGATTACTATGGCTATGAAAAAATGACACCGGCAAATATACAGATAAGTGATTCAATGCAAACCATGGCAGAAAATAATAGCCGAGTAGGACGAGCAAAAGCCTGGAAAGACCTTGCTGTTAATAACCCAAGGGATTACATGTTACGTAAATTCAGGGCTGATTATCTGCAAATGATCAGACATCGGTTCGAAATGGATCAGCAGCTTCAGGCAATTTAGTAGATATGTTTTATCGGGGGACAGTATACCTATTTTCTTATCGGGGGACAGTATACCTATTTTCTGTCCACTGATCACAAGTGAAATAGGTATACTGTCCCCTGATTACACTGATCACAAGTGAAATAGGTATACTGTCCCCTGATTACAAAACTGCATCTGTTTTTTCAACAGGGAAAAAGCCAGACAGACTGGCCAGAGAACTCAGGCAGTGTAGGTGACATGCACTGGGAAATTCGACAGGTAAAAGCAGATCTTAGCCTGATCGTGATGTATACACAGGACATGCGTAAAACGGCGGTGGATCATATTGTGAGTGAAATGCTGGCCGGCTCGAGTTAGGTCAGTCAGGTTAGTAAATAAAACTTGTGATGAATTTTAACAAACAGGTTTGTATGCCATCTTTAAAATTCTATAGTAGGTAAATGATTGTGTAAGTGTTGTTAGTACAGACTCTCTATATACTTAATATTAGTGTTTTCAATATGTCTAGTTTCTATAAGTAATTACTAACTCACTCTAGGCTGTTCAATACGACATCACGCTATATCTCTCCATGAAATTCCCCTGAAAATAAGCTATAAGCACTGATTGCAGGCGTCCTGGTAATAGGCATTGACTCGATTAGAGATTAAATCTAGCCTATATCAGCTATCACGACTGTGCTAAAACCAAAGGAAATGACAAATGCCAAACAATACAGGGTTGCCTGATAACCTTAAAACAGGCCTGGAAAGTCTTTCTGGTATGAACCTGGATGATGTAAAGGTTCATTATAATAGTAAAAAACCTTCCTCAATCGGCGCCCTTGCCTATACACAGGGCACCGATATTCACCTCGGGCCTGGTCAGGAGAGACACCTGGCTCATGAAGGCTGGCATGTTGTTCAGCAAAAGCAGGGCAGGGTTAAGCCAACCATGCAGATAGGTGGGGCGCCTGTTCAGGCAACTCTGTCTGGACCACGTGATGCACATTTAATTCGTATTAATCCAGCAGAATCGGGTTTAACTATTGTGAATGATGCTGCGCTTGAGCGTGAAGCTGCTACGAAATCCAAACAGTTGTAATTGCTTACCTCAGTATCTTATATATAAGGGGACAGATCTATTTTTCAGGTTTGAATATGATCTGTTCCCTTTATATCATTGTGGCTTTTAATCTATCTATTCGTCGTATTATATTCACATGCATAATTAGGTAGAATGCTAATTATCTGTAGCCAGTAATATAAATCACTATTTGAGTAATTCATCGTATGACATTATTGTTTATCTACCTGGCGATTGCCATTGGCGTTTCATTTTTATGTTCTATTCTCGAGGCAGTGTTACTCTCAATTACACCCAGCTATATTGAACAGATATCTATTAAAAAACCACGTGCAGCCAGGTTTCTCACAAAAATAAAAGATCAGCTGGATGAGTCTCTCTCCAGTATTCTTATACTTAACACCTTTGCACATACGATGGGTGCAGCTGGTGTTGGCTCACAGGCCTTGCAGGTTTTTGGTGTTCAATACGAAACACTCATTGCAGTGCTTCTAACGCTGGCGATATTGTATTTTTCAGAAATTATCCCAAAAACAGTGGGTGCAACTTACTGGCGTAAGCTAGCGATTCCAGCGGCTTTCCTGATTTCCTGGCTGGTTAAACTCGTGTATCCACTGGTGTGGGTATCAACAAGGTTAACTCGATTATTTGGAAGTGGTGAAGGTAATGAAATTACTCGTGAAGAAATTATTGCACTTGCTTCTTTAGGTCATAAGGGGGGTGCGCTATTTCCGCAGGAAAATGAATATTTATCAAATTTGCTCGGCCTCAGGGACGTGCGCACAGAACAGGTGCTAACACCACGCAGTGTTGTGCATATGTTAAAACACGATATGACGATTACCGATGCACTGGACCTAGATAAAACCAGGGAATTTAGTCGTATGCCAGTATACAGGGATAATCGCGATGATATTATCGGTAAAGTAATCAAACGTGATTTATATGAAGCCGAACGAACCGGGCATGGCAGTGACAAGTTAGCAGATTACGTCAAACCGATTATCCGTGTATCAGAAAAATTACCCGTACAGCTTCTGCTCGACAGCTTTATCAAGAACCAGGCTCATCTGTTCCTGGTGGAAGATGAATTTGGCCAGAGTGCGGGAATTGTGACACTTGAGGATGCGATAGAAACTTTACTTGGACGTGAAATTATCGATGAAAGCGATACCGTAGAAGATATGCAGCTGCTGGCACGAAGTCGATATCGTCAACGTTTACGTGAAGACAGGAAGGATAATGAAAGTTAAGCATTTGAAATGGTTTAAAAAATGGAAGATAAGAAAAATAGCTATGATACTTTAAAATCATTGTTAATATATCTTGTCTTTATGACGGGTATTATATTGTCTGTTTTATTGATAATTATCTTGTCTCTTTTCAGGTTTAGAACTGACCATTCACTTACCTGGGTAGATTTCATATCACTTAAATGGGATCAGCTATTAACGCGCGAAAATATTTTAATTACTTTATTATTCCTTTTTTTTATTTATGCATACGCGTGGTTAAAAATAAATAAAAAATAGTAGGGCTTAAAGAATATTAAAGTAATATATAGAGTCAAACTAAAAAATATCTAGAATGCTATTCTTTTTGCTCTGATCCTGAATCTTCATTGTGCATGACTTAGGTCTGTTTATTTCTAAGCCCGAGCTTAGCAAGCAACGGCAAGCCCAGTATAATCAATCCTGCAATAATGCCAGCCATACCTTCATAGACTGAATTATGCAAACCGAGATAACGCCAGATCATGGCCACTGCTAAACCGCTGATAACCGCGATTATGCTTAATTTTTCCCCGGGTTTACCGCCAAGGCTCAATACAATGAGTAAGGGAGCGAAGGCGCTGGCGAGTCCAGACCAGGCTAGAATTACAAGGCTGAATACGCTTTGCCCGTTAACTAAAGCCCACGAAAGGGCGGTCAGTGTGATTAGCAGTGTTGTTACTTTGAGTACAAAAGTGCTTTCAATATTGTGTGGTAACAGGTCGTGGGTGATAGCGGCTGAACAACTTAACACCAGAGAATCAGCTGTCGACATGGTAGCCGCAAATATTCCAGCTAGCACCAGACCAACGAATATTGGAGGCAGAAGTTCTAGCGCCATCGTCGGTAATGCCAGTTCGGCATCGAAGCTACCGTCATTGGCCAGGTAAATACGCGAAAGCAAACCTACGCCGGTTGCCATTGCATAGAAAGCGCTAAACCAGAGGTAGTACCAGAGGCGTGCCTGATTCATTTTCTGCTCACTTGCGAGTGTCATAAAGCGCACCATGATGTGAGGTTGACCAATCACCGAGAAACCGGCAAAAGCCCAGCTAATCGCAAACAGAATACCTCCAGCCAGGCCGGGAAGCGCCAGCTCCTTAGGGAACCAGTCCAGGAATCCATCCACCATACTCATTTGTGAAATGCTGGCATCAATGCCACCCAGTGAGTCGGTGGCGATAAATAGTAGCAAGGCCATTGCGACGATCATTACGACTGACTGAGCAGCATCGGTCCAGATAGAAGCGCGTATGCCACCAGCAATACAGTAAGCAGCGACCAGCACAGCGCCTATGGCGGCACCCACCCATATTG
This sequence comes from Gammaproteobacteria bacterium, assembly GCA_041589615.1. GTDB lineage: Bacteria > Pseudomonadota > Gammaproteobacteria > SZUA-229 > SZUA-229 > SZUA-229. Next base: position 4,436 of record JBFHVK010000144.1, read on the forward strand.
GCCAGTCGAATAGCACGTGCAACGCCTTGCTGCCGGCGACAAGCTGGGCGCTGGCATAGGCAAGAAGAAAAATCAGTGAGATAAGGCCAATAATACGTTGCAGCTTGTCATGCTTGCCGTGGTTATACCAGTTACTGAGTACGCCAGCATAACTGACTTCCCCCGATAGCTCTGTGGCTTTACACAGGCGCCTATGGACGAATGTGGATGCGAGGAAATCTCCAAGGATCCAGCCTGCCATCAACCAGATAGAGGCAAGGCCGGTTACATATGTGTAACCAATTACCCCAATAAACATATAGCCACTGTTGTTAGTGGCAACAGCGGATAAACCCACTAGAGCGGGTGATATCGAACTGCTAGCTAAATAATAATCCTGTTTTGTGCCACGACTTTTACGTGCAGAAGAGACACCGATAATGACAAACAGGAGTAAAAAAAACAGAAATGAAATTATCATCTAATCTTTTATAAGTTGAATTTACGATCTGGAACTATGAAGCAGACATTCTACGTGCTTAATATAGTGTTTGATTTTATGCAGTGTAGCAGTTTAAAGGGCTTTCGGGAAATTGTGGTTAGTATATCTGGTGTTTACAAGCATATTAAATGGAATGTTATAAATCTTTTTTGTAGATTTGAATCTCACCAGGAAAATACATTGCGTAAACAGGGCTAGAGGTGGGTATATAAAATATAACAGACAGAAATCAAATACTGTATGAAATTGTGCGCTAATCTAAAATTAATTATATTGAACTCTTATTAACAATCGTCACACATCTGTTTCCTGATATAGGAATCCAGATTTATTTCATCGGTTAATTCGAAATATTCATTCATGATATCAATTTTACTAATCCGGTCGGTGCGAAAATTACGAAAGTCATTTCTCAATGTGCACCAGGCTCCCAGTGTCCATTTTCCGCCCCAGTAAAATAATCCAAGAGGATATAATTCTCGCCTGGTGTTATCGCCTTTTTCATCGGAATATTCAATGTCTATAATTTTATGTTTCTTGATGGTGTTACGTAATTTATCCCAGTTGTTTGGATAGTTCTGTTTGAAATAAATATTCGGTACATGGTAGAGGTCAGGATTTAATTCCTTTTTATGGGTGGGTAATACCGCCTGTATTTTCTGTAACAGGGAACGAGCCGCCTCAGGTAACTCTTCACCCGTCCATCCACAAACCATCTTCATGCCCACCAGTAAAGCGTCTATTTCGTCGACTGTCAGGTTTAATGGCGGTAAATTAAAGTTCTGGTCAAGACGGTAACCAATACCTGGCTCACCATACACAGGGATGCCATTCAAGGACAGGTCATCAATATAGCGATACACACTACGCACCGACACACCTAGTTCGTTGGCCAGTTCCTGTGCGGTTACTGGTTGACGCATTCGAAGTATATTGGTTAATTGAAACAGGCGATCTGATTTATGCATGATATTTCCGTAAATAGCCAGTATGCCTCGTTGATACTGACAGGCTTGTGTCAGTAGTACTGTTAATTATCTACATAATTTTATTGAATTTCTTATTCATACTGACATAAGCCTGTCAGTAGTGCGTTTTAATCTAATACCTCCTAACAATGTTAACGAGGATAACACAATGGATGAAAACATGAAAAAACAGGGTATGTTCAGCTGGAATGAACTGATGACAAACGACGTGAGTGCGGCGAAACAGTTTTACAGTAGTTTACTTGGCTGGGAATATGAGGAAATCAACTCACCCGAGATGGTTTACCATATTGCCAGGCTCGGTGATAAACAGGTGGGCGGCATTATGGCAAACCCGGAAGACGCCAAAGATGCACCACCTATGTGGGGTAGCTATGTAACAGTAGATAACGTAGATTCATCTGCAAAAAAATCAGAAAGTCTTGGTGGTAAAGTGCTTATTCCGCCAACAGATATTCCAGACATTGGTCGATTTACTGTTATTCAGGATAACCAGGGGGCTATGCTTACATTAATCACTTACACTGGAAACTGTCAGTAGCCAGAAATAAGTAGAATAAGTTGGGTCAGTACGCGGTTCTCTCTACTATTAGAAAGAATTGGGGTCTGACCCCACTTAATTGTTTAGAGTCGTGTTACAGGCTGTTTCTCCTTGATCCATTGGGTTATACCATCTCGTACATTGTATACGTTGGTGTATCCCATTTTTTCAACAAGGTAACGGCCCAGTTGGCTTGTACGGTTGCCTGTTCTGCATATTAAAATGACAGGATCATCTTTTCCCACCATTGATGTGAAACGAGGTATAAATTCTGGATTCAGGCTTCCATTTGCGCTAACAAATGTAAGTAGTTTGCTGTTATTTATGACACCGGTCTGGCGCCATTCATCGGGTCGCCTTACATCAAAAATAGGTGTGCCTTGATCAAGCATGGTTTTTAACTGTTTGTTATCCAGGTTATTGTATGGAAGCTCGCCACATGAAACTAATGACATTATGGCCAGGAAAATACTGAATACTTTATAAAACATTCTTACATCTCTTTTTTACATTCATTTGATTTTTTACGCTTCCTGTAATAAAAAAGTTAGCCTACGCCCCGTTGAGCGGAGACTTAATTACAGGATTGAAATAATCTTACCACATAATGTCTGGAATTTAATAAAAGGGGTCGGTGACAATTGAGAATTATTAGCATTAGTATTTGTCACCGACCCCTTTAATTGACCCCAGTTAAAATAAAGTTTAGGTTTATTTAAGCTTTTTAACTTTAAACTTCTTAGCTTTAATTTTTCCGTTCGTAAGAATATCCATAGCCTTGTTTGCGCTTGCCTGCTCAATGGCGACA
>JBFHVK010000145.1:0-7245 GCA_041589615.1 Gammaproteobacteria bacterium
ATCCCACAGGCGGCGGCGACCGTGCTTTTCATTACATTAATAAAACCCGTACCCTGATTTCTGCTCTTACGTGGCTCATCTGCTTTGCTTTTATCAGTCATGGTGTTGATTTTGCTTCATTTATTTATAAATTAAGTTTATCTAAATACAGTTAATTATTAAAGTAATCTATAGAAAACGCCATAAAATAGGATTATTTCATAATAACGCTTATATAATCTATTTATTGCTTCACATAACCATAATATCTGTGTTATATATTGATTCAAGTCATTTAGTGCGGGCTAATTAAGTGTTATTAAGCGTATAAATGATGAAACAAAATGCAGTAAATGTGCAAAATACATCTATACTAAAGTTAAAGCAACTTGTTGTTTGAGTTAGCAAAAACATACTTTGACAGGTGGGAGTATCAATATGCTAGTAAAACACTTTTCTCATATTTTCTATGAGCCAAAGCAGAGTCTTAAAGACGCAGACCGTGAACCGGCTAAAATCACGGATATTATGCTACATGTAGCATTTCTCGCCCTTATACCTACAGTATGTGGTTATATTGCTACTGTACATATAGGCTGGGACCTGGGAGTAGGAACACCCTTTACCATGGCTCAGGACCAGGCCGTAATAGTTGCCCTGGCCGCCTTCCTGTCATTCAATATTGGGGTCTACGGGCTCGGTTATGCAATATGCTGGCTGGCTAAGACCTTCGATGTGAGCCCTAATCCATTACACTGCACAGAACTGGCTGTATTTACCTCTCTGCCACTGTTTGCGCTTGGCTTCATGGCGCTCTACCCTGTTCTGTATATCAATGTAACAGTCGGTCTGTTTGCTATCGCAGCTGCTGTTTACCTGCTTTATATCGGTGTACCTATCTTTATGCATATACCTGAAGAAGAAGGCTTCGTGTATTCAACCTGGGTTGTCACAATTGGCCTGGTAATGCTGGTGGTATTTCTAGGTGCATCAGTATTCTTTATCTCTGCACTCACCGTGTGATGAGTTAAAGAAACGCTGCGGCGTTTACAAGTGCAAAACTATAAAAGCCCGTTTACATAACGGGCTTTTTTTGTGCTTGATTACTTATTATATCGATGAAGCGTACTTACGGTGCACAATGCCCAGTCCTTTATTTGCGTTGACGTGTATGGATGCACAGGAGCTATCATTAGCATTTACTTTTTGTATATTCATATTGTTTACGAGGCTAATATGTTTAGTATTTGGCTATATGCTAATTAACCGCTTATCTTTATTTTAATTTCCGGCGGTTATATCTTCCTATAATGTTAGTTGTAACGGTTTTCTAGAGCCCTTCTGCTCACCCCAAATAAGGAGAACCCAAATGAGAAAAAGACTCTATTTTATCCTTCCGAGTGTCTCTACCGCTAAGACCATTGTTGATGAGCTACTGCTTTCCAGGATTGATGAACACCATATTCATGTCATGGCAAAAGAAGGCACTGATCTCGGTGATCTACCAGAAGCCACACTGTTCCAGAAAAGCGATATCGTACACGGTATTGAATCCGGTATGGTTATTGGCGGCGTTACTGGCCTTGTCGGTAGTGTTGTTGCGATAACTGCATTACAACTTGGTTCCATGATGGGTCTGGTGGTGCTTGGCTGCACTATCTTTGGTGCAGGCTTCGGTATCTGGACTTCAGGTATGATTGGTTCCAGCACAAAAAACACACGTCTAAAGGAGTTTGAGCAGTCTATGGAAGATGGCAAGGTGCTGGTAATGGCGGATGTTCCGGTAGAGAAAATTGAAGATGTTACCCATAAGGTGGAAGCACATAAACAGACTGTACTGGGTGGAACTGAGCCAAGTATTCCTGCTTTTCCGTAGGCTTTTTTGTAATGCTTGAAGCTTAAAAGCTTAAAAGCTTAAAAGCTTAAAAGCTTAAAAGCTTAAAAGCTTAAAAGTTTAAAAGCACAAGAAAACGCAAATGGACGCAAATGGACGCAAATAAACGCTATTGTGATTAAGTTGCCGGTTAAGCCCGGGTATCAGGTACTATCAGTGATGCTACAGACTAAAGATCTGGTGACTTGTTTGATATATTTAAGATAGATTTTAACAAGTATATATTCTTAGTAACAAAAAAGCCCCACTCCAAATAGGAGTGGGGCTTTTTTGTTTTTTATATGAAGCTTTTTAATGCCAGACACAATAAAAGGTGAAGCTGTTCATTTAATTACCTTACTTCCCCTTCTATTCACATTTGCGTTCATTTGCGTTTTCTTTTGCTTTTGACGCTTAAGAAACGCACCTTCGCGCTGAATTTTTACATAAACATCCGTAAAACGATGCGTGCATAATGATCCAGCAGGAAGAATGCAAATAGTGCACTCAGGTAAAATATTGAGTAGCCAAATGTCTTCATGGCATGCTGGTCGCTGTCACCCGTGCGGTACAGCTTAACCGCATGGTAAACAAAACCAATGCCTAGAGCGACGGCACCTGCAAAATAGATCATGCCAGTCATCTGGATTACAAATGGCATCAGTGTGACTGATAGCAGCAGTAACGTATAAAGCAGTATGTGCAACTTGGTAAACACAATACCATGAGTAACTGGCAGCATGGGCAGGCCTACTTTTGCATATTCTTCCTTGCGCTTGATCGCCAGCGCCCAGAAATGTGGCGGAGTCCATACGAATATAATCAGGAACAGCAGCAGTGCTTCCGCATTCACTTCACCCGTCATCGCAGCCCAGCCAAGCATTGGAGGTGCAGCACCGGCTGCTCCACCCAGGACGATATTCTGTGGGGTGCTGCGCTTCAGGAACATGGTGTAGATAACTGCGTAACCAACCAGTGATGTCAGGGTTAGCAGCGCTGTTAAAGCATTTGTCCAGATCAGCAATATTGCCATGGCAATGACGGCCAGTGACAGAGCAAAAACCAGTGCCGATTGAGAGGAAAGTTCACCCTGTGGTAGAGGTCTTTTGGAGGTACGCTGCATCACCACATCGATACGTTGGTCAACCCAGTGGTTTAATGCGGCGCCAGAGGCGGATGCCAGGCCAATGCCGAGTGTGGCGGCGATAAAGGTATCCAGTGGTAACACACCCGGGGTAGACAGTAACATGCCTACGATGGCCGTAAAGACAATCAGGTAAACCACTTTTGGTTTACACAGGTTGTAATATTTACGGCAGTTACAGTTAAAGCTAGCAAGGTTTAGTGCAAGTGTAGTCATATTGTCACCCTGGGGGATTGGCGTACATTCTGGTTTAGGCTGTAATTAATCGTGAGTAAATTAAGCAGGAGTACAGCAGCAATCGCATTGTGTGCGACTGCTACTGGTATTGGTAGCACCAGGACAACATTCGCAATTCCGAGTGTTACCTGGGCAGCCAGCAGAAACAGCAATGAAACGGCCTGCTTGCGGATAATGCTGCTGGAGATATTCCGCAGGATCATAATGCTCAGGGCGATCAGTGTAAGGCTGGTTATAACGGCCCCTACCCGGTGCATAAAGTGAACGGTAACCCCTGCATCCAGTGAGAGGGTGCCGCCTTCATAATTAACCGAAGGATCCTTGAAGAAGACAAATGCTTCACTAAAGTTTGTCGCTGGAATCCACTCACCCTGGCAGGTGGGAAAGTCTGGACAGTAAAGAGCTACGTAGTTGGTGCTGGTCCAGCCGCCGAGGAATATCTGCAATGCAAGAACACCAACTGCAATCCTCGCGAAGGTTAAGATTGATGGCTTTATTTCAATGTGCTGAATTTTATCAAGCCAGGGCCTGGTGTGCTTAAGCAGTACCCAGAATAGCAGGCTCAGTGTTAGAAGCCCGGTTAGCAGATGTAATGTGACAATGCTGGGTCGTAATAGCTGTGTAACAGTCCACATGCCTAGCATACCCTGGAAAATGACCAGTGCTACCAGCGCAACAGGTGTTTTAATTTGCTGGTTCTCATCGTTACGGTGTTTGATGGCTACGTAAGCCATACCGATAATGAGTAATCCAAGAATACTGGCAAAATACCGATGAATCATTTCTTTCCAGGCCTTGCCTGAATGAACTTCTACATCTGGAAAAATACTACGAGCACGAGATATTTCCTGAGCTTCATCGGGTGCTGTTATCTGGCCAAAGCAGCCCGGCCAGTCAGGGCAACCAAGTCCTGCATCAGATAGTCTTACATAGGCCCCAAGTACAATTACGATAAAAGCCAGTGCGCAAGCTGCGAGGCTAATTCGTTGAAAAATCTTGTTATTCAAATAATGACTCTAGTATTTCATTTTGATTGAAAATCATCCTATCCGATCGTGTCATTTCACGCAATTCAATCTATTTTGGTCTTGATAAGCAGAAATTTTATTTAGTTATTGTGAATATTTTAATTATCTTAATTAGCTATACCTTTGATGCATCTAACTGATATAGTCGCCTTGATTTAAAAATGAGAAGTGATTACTTATATGAGTAAATATTCGACACCCGTATTTGTATTAGTCGCCGTTATTGCTGTAATAGCAGGTGTCTGGCTTGGGCAGGAAACTAATCATGAGCCAGTACTTAAGCCGCCTGTTATTCAGGGTGCAATTTATCCGCAAGCAAAAGTTTTAAATGACTTTGAAATAACAAACCATCTTTCACAGGTCTTGACGAAAGCTGATTTTAAAAACCACTGGAGTTTATTTTTTGTCGGTTACACACACTGCCCTGATATTTGTCCGACAACGATGGCGGTGATGACCCAGGTATCAGAATACATGCGTGAGCAGGAAATGCCTCCGCCACAGATTGTATTTTTATCTATCGATCCAAAACGGGATACTGTGCAATTACTCAAGCAATATGTTGAGTATTTCGATAAGGATTTTGTTGGTCTTACAGGTACAGAGGCACAGGTGCAAGCATTGAGTATTCAACTTAATGCGGTTTACAGGAAAGCACCCGGTTCGAGCGGGAAGATGACAGAAGATGATTACCTCATGGATCACAGCTCGGCATTAATGCTGGTGAACCCGGATGGCAACCTGCAGTCAATCCTGACAGCGCCACATCTACCAGGAATTATTATTGAAAGCATTATACAGAGCCAGGCGTATTATGATGTGTTGAAAGAGTCTGCTGGTAGTTAAAAGCAGAGCACAAGCAAACGCGAATGACAGCTCCTGCGCATCCATGCGCTCGCTTAATTAGTGCATCCATGCACGTCAACGCAAATTCACGCAAATAAACACGATTTTATTATGGTCTACGGCCATATGCATTAGAGACTAACAGTTTTTAAAAATAACTATTGAATTGAGTAGTACTTTTTAAAATACAGCACTTCATAAGCATTGTAAGGCTAACGCAGAGTATATTGATCAAAATACGTTATAGAGCAATTATCGACATCGTTATTAGCTATGATTTGCGTAAATTTGCGTTCATTCGCGTTTTCTTTTGATCTTGATCTTCAGGCATTCTGAATATAATCCAGTATCTCAACCACCTGCTCAGGTGTACTACACACGGCCTGTGCGGCGGCATCGACTTCTTTTAATGCATGTGTGAGTTCTGCATCGTGTAGTGTAATAATTGATTTACCAAGAGCAGCTGCGTAACCTGCATCAAAGGCTGCATTCCATTGTTTATATTTTTCACCAAAACGAACCACAACAATATCTGCGCCTTCTATATGCTTGCGAATCCTGATGGCATTTATTTTTGCGGCTTTATGATCTTTCCAGAAAGCTTCTGATTCCTTTCCTAAAATTTTGTCACCACAGTCATCACTGGATTCATGGTGTGTGACCGGTGAGGTTAAATTAATATCCAGTCCTTTTTCGATAATGCCCTGGGAAATTCTTTCACGCCAGTCACTGTGGATTTCACCTGATAAATAAACGTTTAAACTCATTCTATTATCTCCAAATAACTAACCCTGCAGTAGCAGGGTTAGAGTTTTATATCGACGAATATTGCTCGCAATATGATTTGCTATGGAATCTCGTCCAGTGTTTCATCTTCTACTTTTACATGCTCAAGGAAATCTTCTCGAGTAACGCCCATTAAAGCAAGGCTGTTACTTGCAACATAAATTGAAGAGTATGTACCAATGAAGACACCAATGATCAGTGCAAATGCAAAGCCGTGGATTACTTCACCACCGAAGATAAATAGCGAAGCAAGTACTAGCAAGGTGGTTAACGATGTCATTAAAGTACGAGATAGTGTGCCATTTATAGACGTGTTGAGTATTTCAATGGGTGTTCCCTTGCGCTGTGAGCGAAATGTTTCACGGATCCTGTCGAGTACTACAACGGTGTCGTTCAGTGAGTAACCAATGACTGCAAGAATCGCAGCCAGTACAGTGAGATCAAACTGTATCTGGGTTACTGAAAATACACCGATGGTAATAATAACGTCATGTACCAGCGCAAGTATTGCACCAAACGCAGACTTTGCCTGGAAACGCAGGCCGACATAAATAAGTATACCAAACAATGCGATAAGCATTGCAAGGCCACCCTGCTCTCTCAGTTCTTCACCCACTTGTGGACCAACAAACTCTATACGACGCATCTCAATTGAGTCGCTGCTACTGCTTTTTAGAATGCTAAAGACTTCATCTGAAATGCTTGCGCTATTAACGCCTTCCCTGGGAGCGATACGTATCAGAATATCCTTAGAGGTGCCGAAATGCTGCACCATAGCATCAGAGTAATCGCTATTAGCCAGTGACTGCCTCACGGGTTCTAGTTCTACAGGCTTGTTGTAGCCAACTTCAATCAGGTAACCACCTGTAAAGTCGATACCCAGATTTAGTCCCTTATCAAACAGGCTAATAACAGATAGCGCGATGAGTAATAAGGAGAAACCCAGTGCAATATTGCGCTTGCCGAGAAAGTCTATATTTGTTTTACCAGATATTATTTGCATAGTGGTTTCCTATATAGAAAGTTTCTTCAGGTTACGTCCGCCATAGATCAGGTTGACCAGGGCGCGCGTGCCCATGATCGCGGTAAACATGGAAGTTAAAATACCTATCGATAATGTAATTGCGAAGCCCTTAACTGGTCCAGTGCCAAGACTAAACAGGACGATGGCAGCAATCAGTGTTGTGACATTGGCATCAGCAATTGTGCTGAAGGCTTTTTCATAACCTGCATGGATGCTTGCTTGAGGAGAATTACCGTTTCTTAGTTCTTCTCGAATACGTTCAAAGATAAGTACGTTTGCATCTACCGCCATACCGACTGTTAATACGATACCTGCAATACCAGGCAGG
>JBFHVK010000146.1:0-7204 GCA_041589615.1 Gammaproteobacteria bacterium
AGATGTGCACCCATTATTAGCGACACGAGGTGTGCCTGGTACACATGATATTCCTCTTGCCAAAGAGATTCTCGGCAGCCTGAAGCGCGCTGAAACATCTGAAATGCAGATACCCGTTTTTGATAAAGCAAATGATGATCGTGCGGATAATTCATTATGGAAAACAGTGCAGGGTCCTGTGGACATTATTATTTTTGAAGGCTGGTGTGTTGCATCATTAGCTCAACAGCCAGAACAGTTACATGCACCTTTAAATATACTTGAACAGAATGAAGATGCAGATGCACGCTGGCGTAATTATGTGAATCAGAAGTTAGAGCATGAATATGCAGATTTATTTTCAATGATTGACTGCTTACTCATGCTAAAAATTCCTGATATGAAAAACGTTTTTGAATGGCGTTTATTACAGGAACAGAAGTTACAACATTCCGTAAAGCAAAATGCTGGAAAAGCACAGCATATAATGTCTGAAGATGAACTTATTCGATTCATTATGCACTATGAACGAATTACCAGGAATAATCTTGCCGAAATGCCAGATCGAGCTGATCTGGTGCTTTTTCTGAATGATAAACACCAGATAGACAGGATTGAAACTAAAGCAAAAAAATGAAAAAGCTAATAGTATTTACGGATCTCGATGGCACCTTGCTTGATCATCATAATTATAGCTGGCAGCCTGCGTCAGCTGCGATTAAGAAATTGCAAATCCTGAATTATCCGCTGATATTAAATTCCAGTAAAACATTTGTTGAGATGCAGGTACTCGCCGAAGAGATGCAAATACGTCATCCTATAATCAGTGAGAATGGATCGGTTGCTGCAATGAATATTGACTGCGAAGATGATGATAACAGTATATTAAATGCATATCGTCTGCATTATTTTGCTCAGCCATATAGCAATATAATCAAGCTACTGACTGAGCTAAGGGAGAATGAATGTTATCGCTTCAGTGGTTTTAATGATATGACGATCGCTGAGGTCATGCAGTATACAGGGTTGTCTGAAGACGCTGCAATGGCCGCAATGAAGCGAGAAGCAACAGAACCATTATTATGGAATGATACTGAAGAAAGACTGGAAGAATTTACCAGTCGACTTGAGCAAAATGGATTATCTGTCACTCGTGGTGGACGATTTTATCATGTTATGAGTCCTGTAGATAAAGCACAGGCGCTGAACTGGTTACTCGAATGCTATAAGGTACGTGAACCACATACCGAATGGTTAACAATGGCGTTGGGTGATAGTACAAACGATATACGCATGCTTGAAACTGTTGATATACCAGTACTGATTAGTAATCCCAAATCGGTTCAGCCGGATGTCTCACATATTAAAGATATTATTATTACAAGTGAGACGGGTCCTGCTGGATGGAATAAAGCAGTGCTCGACACACTTGAAAACAAAATTGAGGAATAGCAATGGCTGATTTTTACCAGAACGGTATTATAACCAATTTTCATAACCTGACTAGAAGGCCTGTTGAAGAGCTGGAACATGAATTGCTGACCTTTTCAAAGCAGCGACCGATGTCACTCGTGTTGCCTTCATTATTTTCAGAACTCGAAGGGCCAGCACTAAGTGGGATTATTGATGAATTAACTCATGTGCCATATTTGTCTGAAATTGTGATTGGCCTGGATCGTGCGAATGAAGAACAGTTTAAGTTTGCACGTGACTTTTTTAATAGATTGCCACAACATCACGTCATATTGTGGAATGATGGTCCGCGCTTACAGGCGTTAGACAAACTGCTTAAGGAAAAAGGTCTTGCGCCAACTGAAATGGGTAAAGGCAGGAATGTCTGGTATTGTTATGGTTATATACTCGCATCAGGTAAAGCAGAAGCAGTTGCACTGCATGATTGCGATATACTCACCTATAAGCGAGAAATGCTGGCACGGTTGATTTATCCTGTGGCTAACCCAAATTTTAATTACGAGTTTTGTAAGGGATATTATTCACGTATAGCTGATGGAAACCTGAATGGTCGTGTGAGTCGATTACTGGTTACACCGTTGCTACGAGCACTCAAGAAAATATTCGGTCAAATGGAGTACCTTGACTATCTGGATAGTTATCGTTATCCGCTCGCAGGTGAATTCTCAATGCGCGCTGACGTATTCAACGATATTCGTATACCCAGTGACTGGGGACTTGAGATTGGTGTTTTGTCAGAAGTTAAACGAAATTACTCAACTAACCGTCTGTGTCAGGTTGATATTGCTGATGTTTATGATCATAAGCATCAATCCTTATCAAAACATAATCCTGATGGTGGTTTGTCGAAAATGACTCATGATATTTCAAAGGCCATTTTCAGAAAACTCGCAACAAACGGTATTATTTTTAGTCAGGAAACTTTCAGGACAATTAAAGCAACGTACTATAGAGTAGCACTGGATTTTATCGAAACATACTACAATGATGCGGTTATGAATGGTTTACATGTTGATCGTCATAATGAAGAGCAGGCAGTTGAGCTTTTTGCGCAGAATATAATGAATGCGGGTGATCATTTCCTGTCTCATCCAATGGAAACGCCGTTTATACCGAGCTGGAACAGGGTGATTAGTGCTGTACCCGATATTCTTGAACGGCTTTATGATGCGGTTGAAGAGGATAATAGCTAGTTATTATTACAGCTTAATAACCACATTACCTGATAAGGTTTGAGGGTTACATAAGGCAGTATCCCTTCAATCAGTTCATTGCTGACCAGGTCTTTCCAGCATTCATGGTCTGTAAGTTCAGGTCTGTTCTGGATATTAACAGATTGAGGGCTCGAGCTTACATTATGTATTGCAAGTAGTTTACGCTGGGTTTTTTCATCGGTTCTGAGAACTGTGAATAAACCATCTGCTGCCTCAATTATTTCCTGGGGAGTTTGTGGGTGAAAACAAATTTCATTTTTCCTGATTTCAATGAGTTCATTTAGTGTCCTGAATACTTTGTGATGAGATGTGTTTTCATTTTCCAGTAATTCGGTGATTTCATCATAAGCCCAGGATTTTCTGTTAATAGAACGAGTTCGCCCGGTCAGCTCTACGCCATGAAGGTCATTTCCAGTCGCAAGCAGGCTATGGATATAAAATGCTGGTATACCCTGCAGTGCAAGCATGATTGCCTGTGAACAGATAAAACGCTGGATTTGCCATTGGTCAGGCCCACGGCGAGTACCCTGTAATGCATCGAACAGGGAGATATTAATTTCATAGGGGGTATCTTCACCGTTTGCATTGGCTTTCATACTAACAAAGCCACCAAAGCGATGCATGCTTTCGATCAGGTCATCAACTTCTCGTCTGGACAGAACACCTTCAAGTGCCCGCAAACCGATTCCGTCATGTGATGCTGTAAAATTCAGGTAGGTACAGTCATCAGGTAATTCTGGTAGCTGGCTTGCCCATTCAGTTAGATAGTTGGCATTGCCACGGTTAAGTGCATGTAAAATCAGTGGGGGCAGTGAAAACTGGTAGATCATATGCGCTTCATCGGCATTACCGAAGTAACTCATATTTTCTTCATGTGGCACATTGGTTTCAGTGAGTAGTATTGCGTCAGGGTAGTAGTGATTGAAAATACTACGCATCAATTTAACAGCTTCATGAGTCTGCGGCAGGTGTACACAGTTTGTGCCCAGTTGTTTCCATAAAAAGGCGATAGCATCCAGTCGGATCATGGATGCACCTTTGCTCATATAGCCGAGTAATATATCGATAAATTCGAGTAACACATCTGGATTAGCAAAATTAAGGTCAATCTGATCTTCACTGAATGTGGCCCATAGATAGCGTGTGCCTTCATGAGTATTAACTGGTACCAGGAGTGGAGTATTACGAGGCCTTGTTACCTGGCTAACATCAGTATCCTTAGGTAGTTCAATAAAATAATCACAGGCGGGTTTTATATTGCCAACAAAATCATAAAACCAGAGGCTTTCACGAGAAACATGATTTATAACCAGATCAAACATTAACTTGAAATCTTTCGAAAGATTGTCAATGTGACACCAGTCACCGAGATCAGGGTTCACCTTACGATAGTCAATTACTGAAAATCCATCATCTGAACTGAAAGGATAGAATGGGAGTACATGTATAGTACTAATGGATTGCTTAAGGTACATGCATGCAAAATCATGTAAGGTTTGCAGGGGAGCAGACTCTTCCTGAGTAATAGAGTTACCATAGCATATGAGAAGAATGTCACTCTGTGACCACCTGCAATCTTCCGGAGAGATAGTGGCAGGCGTATAACTCTCAACAAGCTTAAGTACGCGTCTGGCAATATCAGTATATGCATCGGGGTAGATAAGCTTCAGATGATCCTGAAGTATTTCCAGGAATGGTGCGTTTTGCAAGGCTAAATAATCCTTCTGCGGTGCATTTTGATTCATATTACTGGTTCATCTATTGTTTATAAAGCATAATCTGCACTATATTAGAGCCTGTTGATTATGTTGCTGCACTATTTGCACACATACGATAACGAGTCGTTCGTTAGTCAGTTATATCAGTATAATTACAAGCATTTTATATACCAGTTTGCAGTGTATATTATGGGTTAAGTTGTAATACTGAGACAGGATTAATTATTGCCCTGATGAATATATATTATGCAAAGTGAATATTCTCCGAGTGAATACAGCATTATAAATATAACCAGAAAAGTAGAAAACTTATACAGGAGTTCGAGGTGTTACACAAAAGTGCATTTACGCCTGCGGCTGGTTTGTCAAATCCTCACTTACAGACAATATTGCCATCATTAATACGTGTTTTCAAAAATGTCAGTTATGTTGGAGAGACAGTAGAGCTTGATGATGGAGATTTTATTGAACTTGCCTGGTCTGATAATGTGGTGGACGAGCGTCCTATCGTAATTATTTTTCATGGTCTTGAGGGATCTGTTAAGTCGGCCTATGTGAAAGGTATTATGAGCGCACTTAATAAAAACAAGATGCGCAGTGTGGTGATGCATTTTCGTGGCTGCTCAGGACGAATTAATCGTCTTCCCAGAGGTTATCACAGTGGTGATACAGAGGATGCCAGATTTATAATCAATCTGATAAAGCAACGCTATAAAGATTCAAGGCTGTTGGCAATTGGTTATTCGCTGGGTGCCAACATGTTACTTAAGCTGCTCGGGGAGCTGGGAAATGAATCACCCATTGATGCAGCAGTAAGTGTATCTTCACCGTTTGTCCTGGCTGATTGTGCAGATAGGCTTGAGCAGAAGTTTTCCAGATTTTATCAATACTATCTAATACGTCAGCTAAAAAGGAATTTAATCAATAAATCAAAATATCATGATTATCAGAAGCTGATTAACCTAGATACCGATAAAATATCTACATTAGATAGTTTCTGGCAGTTTGATAATCACGTAACAGCTCCCTTGCATGGCTTTCACAACGTCCATGATTACTATGATAAAAGTAGCAGTAGACAATTTCTTTGTAAGATTGAGACGCCGACATTGCTTTTACAGGCCCTCGATGATCCATTTATGAGTATTAATTCCCTGCCAAGAGAGTCTGAACTGTCATCTCAGATAAGGCTTGAGATAAGCCGATATGGCGGCCATGTAGGCTTTATTCAGGGACATGTACTAAAGCCGACATTCTGGCTTGAGAAGAGAATTCCAGAGTTCCTGAAGCAGACATTAATGGCCTGTAGGTAATTCATATATAATATCCATACATGTTATATGTGATTATACTGCTATATTGAGGGGGTAATATTTCTTGATACTTAAAGTTATCTATAGATAATATAGATGTGGCAAGGTATTCGCAAAGCTGCGATTTCTGGGCACAATGACTGGTTTGTCGTGTGTAAATATGGCAATAATCTCGCTCTCAGACGTAAAAATTATAAATATCTCACACGATGAAAATAAAAGTTAGTGATTTAATTGTTGAATATTTACAGCGCATTGGTATTAAGTATGTTTTTGGAATGCCGGGTGCTCATATCCTTCCGGTATACGATAGTCTATATAACTCCCCAATAAAAACGGTTCTAGCGAAGCATGAACAGGGTGCGTCATTCATGGCATGTGGATATGCACGCGCCACAGGTAATATTGCAGCCTGTATCACGACTGCAGGGCCTGGTGCGACTAATCTTGTTACCGGCATAGCCAATGCATATGCAGATAAGCAGCCTGTATTAATTATTACTGGTGAAACGTCTACCCATATATTTGGAAAGGGTGGATTACAGGAAAGCACGGGTGAGGGTGGCAGTATTGATCAATATGAATTGTTCAGGAGCATTACACGATATAGCCGAGTCATCGAAAGAACAGATTATATTGCAAATGTGCTAAATCGGGTAACCACGGAGCTATTTTCAAATACGACCGGCCCCGTTTTATTAAGCATACCTTTCAATGTCCAGCAGGAAGAAGTAGATGATGAAATTCTGAATAATATCAGAGTTGGATCTGCTCAATCTCATGAAAACTGTCAGTCAAAACAGATAAATGAAGCAGTGGCTTTAATTGAGGAGGCAAATCAGCCTGTAATTATTGCTGGCTATGGCTGTATAAAATCTTCCAGTGAAAAACTAGTCGATACACTTAGCAGTAATCTTAATATACCGGTAACGAGTAGCCTGAAGGCCAAGGGTACAATCAGTGAAGTGTCCGAAAGATCGCTTGGTAGTCTGGGTGTTACCTCATACAGTGGTGCTTATCGTTATATAGTAGATCACTCAGACCTTTTGATCTTTCTGGGTGCCAGTTTTAATGAGCGCACAAGTTACCTCTGGAAAGATGAATTGCTAGCGAATAAAAAAATTATTCAGATAGATATTGATTATAGTCAACTGGAAAAAGTATTTAATGCTGATGTGGCAATTCATGGTGATATTCAAAATGTACTAACCTTGATTTTACAGGAGCTGGAAAAGAATGGTGCAGAAAGAAAATCATTTATACCATCTATAGCTAATGAAGCAATTGATCAGGATATAAAAGATGAATCTGATATAGAGATATTTCATCATAAATTTGATCTTGTAGAGAAGTTTTTTTCAAAACTATCAGGTGATCTCGATTTTCCTGTTCAGGTATTTGATGACAATATCATTTTTGCCCAGAATTTTTACAAAGTAACCAGGGGTAGTAAATATTACCCAAATTCAGGAGTGTCTTCACTAGGGCATGCTATACCTGCTGCCAT
>JBFHVK010000147.1:0-7134 GCA_041589615.1 Gammaproteobacteria bacterium
GAGTCAGACTAGTATAGATTCTGCAACAGGTAAACTGTCCCCATTTGTCGACCATACCTGAGCGACGTATTTTTTGATATACTGCGGCCACTAATCACTATATAACGAGCCCTCCTACATGAATATCACGTCAAACAAGGTCATCACTATCAATTACACACTCAAGGATAAAGAAGGCGAGCTGATTGATAAATCAGACGATGCCAGCTTTGCCTATCTACATGGTCATAATAATATTATTCCCGGCCTTGAATCTGCACTGGAGAACAAAGCAAAGGGCGACAGTTTCAGTCTGGTACTGGAACCTAAGGATGCTTACGGCGAATATAATCCAGAGATTACACAGACAATTCCACGTACCGCTTTTGGTGAAGTTGAACTGGAAGTTGGCATGCAGTTTCATGCACAGAGCGATGAAGGTCACCCGGTTTTAATTACGATTAGTGAAATTAACGGCGATGACATTACGATTGATGGCAACCCGCCATTAGCAGGTGTAACACTGCATTATGATGTTGAAGTAATGGACATTCGTGATGCCACAGAAGAAGAGCTTAGCCATGGCCATGTACATGCCGCTGGCGGTTGTGGACACGATCACTAAAGCAATTACTTACGAGCCTGCATCACCCTTGAGAAGCAGGCTCGCGGGTAAATTTCAAAGCAATCAGAAATGCCACAAATGATGTCGTTGCAGCAACACTGAAAATTAGCTGTGCACTATACACATCCCAGTACGCACCACTAATTAATGAGCCAACGGCTCCACCTGCACCGAAACTAATCGCTGAATATAACGCCTGCCCCCTGCCCTGAAGTTTGCCTTTAAAATTACGATGAAATAACTCAATAGCCACCGCGTGATAAAGACCAAAACTGGCAGCATGCAAACACTGGGCTATTACCACCATAAATAAACTTTCTACAAAGTAACCAATCAGTAGCCAGCGAATCGTTGTAAGGAATAATGCCGCAACCATGAGTCGCCCTGCACCGAATACTGGCATCAGCCGATGCATAAACATAAACAGGATGATTTCTGCAATCACACCGAGTGCCCACAACCATCCCAGGGTGGTACTACTGTAGTCGAACTGTTTCAGGTATATGGAATAGAAGGTGTAATAGGGGCCATGACTCATCTGCATTAGAAAACAGATCAATAACAGTGCAATCACATGTGGCTGTTTCAACACGCTAAAAATAGAACCATTATGCAGATGAGGTGTTACAGGTTTTGCATCCTTCACCAGAAAACTGAACAAGGCTATGAGTACGTATAAAACAAAAATAGATATGGGAATAAGCTGATTACCCAGTTCATCCAGTAGACTACCAATCACGATTACAGCTACCACAAAACCAAGGGAGCCCCATAAACGTACAATACTGTATTTATGCGTATCCTCACCAAGATAGTTCATCGTATTGGCTTCAAACTGTGGCAGGGTAGCATTCCAGAAAAAACTGAATAGCAGGATAACAACCGCCAGCCACCAGAAACTGCTACCAAAAAATACACCTGCAAATGCAATGCAGGAGAACACACTACCCAGGCGAATAACCTTCATGCCATGCCCGGTATGGTCTGCAATCCAGCTCCATAAATAGGGCGCAACTATTTTCGTTGCCATCAGTATAGCCATTAGCTCACTGATCGATTTCGCGTCGAAGTCGAGAGATTTTAGATACAGTGTCCAGTATGGAACGACTACACCAAGCGAGGCAAAATAAAACCAGTAGAAGCCGGATAGTCGCCAGTATGGCATGGAGTCTTTGGACATTATTTTTAAAGGATTTCCGCAATAATGTGCGAATTAACGCAGGGGGTTTTATTCAGGCCACACAGGCAGCAATAAACGAATTTTTTCTGTTTAACTGGAAACCACTATAATGATCGCCGGCGTAAATGTCACGCCGACTGTTTATTCATTTCCAGTTTAATCACTAACTAGTCTTCACCTGCGGGTATGATCGGTGTTGATGAAGTTACATCGCCACACTGCGCCTTGAAGCGCATCATATGATCTGCCAGTGTCAGGGCCAGCATCGCTTCACAAATTGGTGTTGCTCGTATACCTACGCAGGGGTCATGACGACCATGAGTAACCACTTCCATTGGTTCACCCTTAATATCCACACTGCGGCCAGGTAAACGCATGCTTGATGTAGGTTTGAAGGCAGTATGCACAATAATATTCTGTCCCGAACTAATGCCTCCCAGAATACCTCCGGCATGGTTACTCAGAAAACCTTCAGGAGTAATTTCATCCCTGAATTCGGTACCTTTGGCTTCAACACAACCGAAGCCACCACCAATCTCAACGCCCTTGGCCGCGTTTATGGTCATCATCGCATAGGAAATATCGGCATCAAGGCGATCGAAAATAGGCTCACCCAGCCCTGGCGGAACGCCTTCTGCCACCACGGAAATTTTCGCACCTACCGAGTTACCTTCCTTACGCAGTGCATCCATATAGTCTTCCATTTCTTTTACTTTAGAAGCATCCGGGCTAAAGAAAGGATTCTGGCTCACCTGATCCCAGTCATGCTGTTCAACCTTGATAGGACCTAGCTGTGACAGATAACCACGAATAATAATATTATAACGATCCTTGAGAAACTTCTTTGCAATAGCTCCGGCCGCAACGCGCATAGCCGTTTCCCGTGCAGATGATCGACCACCGCCACGATAATCACGAAATCCGTATTTCTGTGTATAGGTATAATCTGCATGGCCAGGTCGAAATGTCTGTGCAATATTACCGTAGTCCTTGGAGCGCTGATCAACATTCTCAATTAACAATCCTATAGGTGTGCCGGTTGTTTTACCCTCAAAAACACCCGAGAGAATTTTCACCTGATCAGGCTCGCGACGTTGTGTAGTATGGCGTGATGTACCGGGTCGTCGGCGATCCAGATCATGCTGCAGGTCAGCTTCGCTCAGCTCAATGCCGGGAGGACAGCCATCAACAATAGCCATCAGTGCCGGACCGTGGGACTCACCACTGCCGGTTAATGTAAACAATTTACCGAATGTATTACCTGACACGCTTTTTCCTCAATCAATTAACCGCTGACAATTTACAGCCGAATATTAGCATATTGGCTTGCCAGTCGGGTGCATAAACCATATAGTTGCCGCATAAGAATAAAAATAATTACATTTACACATTAACTAATTACATAACTAGAACTATAAATTAGAGCAATATGTACTTTACTACTCCTGATATATTGATAGTAGAAGATGAGGAATTTAATCGGGATATCATGGCAAGACGCCTGCAACCCTGCAATTATAGCCTGAGGTTTGCAGTCGATGGCCAGCAGGCGCTGGACATGGTGGCAGAACAGAAACCGGACGCCATTTTACTCGATATTATGCTCCCCGAAATCATGGGGCTGCAGGTTTTACATACCCTGCGCCAGCAATATTCCATGGTTGACCTACCTATCATCATGGTTACCGCTATCGATGAAGATCAGCGGATTATTCGCGCACTGGAACTGGGCGCAAATGACTATGTATCCAAGCCCATTAATTTCCCGATTTTAATTGCCCGTCTACAAACCCAGCTCAGCCTGAAGCAACTATCGGCACTCAATAATGAATTCCTCGCAACCGCCAGCCATGATTTACGCAGGCCCATTGCGATTATACAGGATGTTGCTGCAAGCTCACGCCTCAAGCTTTCAAGTGAACAACCTATCAGCAATGAAGAAATTCTGAAAAATTTCGAGTCAATCTGTCAGTCAGCGAACTATATGAATTCCATTGCTGAATATATTCTCGATACCCAGGCAGGCGGCTTCGGCAATATTCGCCTGACGAAAATCCCGATACAGATTGAACCCCTGATTTCTGAGGTGATAAAACGCCACCACGGCTATGCCAGTGAAAAGCGCATCAACCTGATAAGCAAAGTCGATGAAGGCACACCGGCGATCGAGGCAGATCGCTCACGCATCGCACAGGTGCTAGATAACCTGGTCGATAATGCCATCAAGTTCTGTTCTGCTAACGACACCATCACCATCAGCACCAAATCGGATGCTGATAGCCTTTCAGTCATAATTTCCGACACCGGCCCCGGCCTGGAGGACAGTGACTTTGACAAGCTGTTCGTAAAAAACGCAGAGCTAAGCAATCAGCCAACAAACAATGAACCGAGCAATGGCATTGGCCTGTCAATATGCAAACAGCTTATTGACCTGCATAGCGGTGAAATCGGTGCGATGAATAATAGCAATGAAGGCGTGAGTTTCTGGTTCAAGCTTCCGGCTTTCAAACTGAAGCCGGTTTAAAGCTTAAAAGGTATATTCATCCAGTTGTTCTGCTGTCAGCAGGAATATACCTGACCCTCCTCGCTCGAATTCAAGCCAGTAGAATGGCACATGTGGATATGCCTGCTGCAATGCATACTGCGAATTACCGACTTCCACCACCAGAATGCCCTGATCGGTAAGAAACCGCCGCGCCTCGCGTAACATCGGAATCACCAGTTCCAGCCCGTCTTCACCCGCTGCAAGCCCCAGCTCAGGCTCATGGCGATACTCATCGGGGAGTTCACTCATATCTTCAGCATCCACATAAGGCGGATTACTCACAATAATGTCGTAATGCCGTTGCGGCATATTTTCGAACAGGTTGGACTCAATCACACTCACCCGATCTTCCAGCTGGTGCCGCTGTATATTTTCCTCGGCCACTTCGATCGCCAGCGGTGAAATATCCACCATATCCACATAGGCCCAGTCAAAGGCATAAGCAGAAGCAATTCCAATACAGCCGCTGCCGCAACACAGGTCGAGTATATTTTCGACCTTTTCTGCCTCTACCCAGGGCTCGAAACGTTTTTCAATTAACTCGGCTATCGGCGAGCGAGGTACCAGCACATTTTCATTCACATAAAATGGCAGCCCGGCAAACCAGGCTTCGTGGGTAATATAGGCCGCAGGTATTTTTTCTTCGATGCGACGCATCACCAGACGATAAATCGACTGTTTTTCTTCATCACTGAGTGCACAGTCAAAATAATTTTCAGAAAAATTATGTGGTAGATGCAGCGCATAAAGACATAGATAAACCGCCTCATCGAGTGCACTGGCCATTCCATGCCCGTAGTATAATTCAGCCTCGTAAAAGCGACTGGTCGCCCAGCGAATAAAGTCACGGATGGAATTAAGCTGCTTAAATAATGTCGTATCTGTCATAGGCTTTGTCGATTATCAGGCGCCCTTCGGGCCGTATTGCTTTAAATGTTACCCTGTGATGCATATAATCACGAGCAAATTTTCCACTTCAAACAGGCATATTCATGAAACGGCTGCTTCTTTCACTCTTACTGCAACTGGGTATCTTTTCCAGCAGTTTTGCAGACACCACATTAAACGTCATCGACCCCTGGATACCGGAAACACCTCCAGGTGCAAAAGTCATGGCCGGTTTTATGCAGCTGCAGAATACAGGCCCTACTACCGTTATTATTACTTCAGCCAGCAGCCCTGCTTTCGAAACCGTTGAAATGCACCTTTCAAAAGAAGTCGACGGTATCGCCAGGATGCTACCGCAGGAAAGCCTGCAGGTGGAAGCGACTAAAACACTGGTCCTGCAGCCTGGCAGTTATCACCTGATGCTAATCAAGCCCCATAAACGCTTAACTGCCGGTGAAAATGTGACCATCAAACTGGTTTTACAAGACGGTAAGTCTGTGGAATTCTCTGCCCCTGTCAAAAAAAACACATCTAAGCGCACGCCAGTGATGCGATGTGGCAGTGGTAAATGTGGCGGCGGAAAATGCGCTAGCGGTAAGTAACCCCGGATATTAATTATGAAAGCACCTATTAGCGATTATCTAAAGGCATGGCCTTTTTATGCACTTCCCCACCATTTGATATCGGGCATTATCTATTACCTTGCCCGTATAGAATGGGTAGCCTTTAAAAACCTGTCACTAAAAATTTACCTGTCCCTGCATAAGGTCAATATGTCGGAAGCCGTGGAAGAGAATCCTTATGCCTATAAAACCCTGAATGCATTCTTTACCCGCGCGCTCAAACCGGATGCACGCCCGATTGAGCCGGGTGAAAACATACTGGTATGTCCGGTAGACGGCACGGTGAGCCAGGCTCAACCCATAGAAGATGGCCGTGTGTTTCAGGCCAAGGGCCATGATTACAGCCTGTTACAACTGGTTGGCGGCATTGAAGAGCTGGCACAACCCTTTAACAATGGTTCGTTTGCGACCTTGTATTTATCACCCCGTGATTACCACCGGATACATATGCCCTGCGATGGTCGATTAACCGACATGGTATATGTCCCTGGTCGTTTGTTCAGCGTAGCTCCACATACCGTTAATACGGTTCCCGGGCTGTTTGCACGCAATGAACGACTGGTGTGTAAATTCGACACAGACCATGGCCCAATGGTGATGATTCTGGTTGGTGCTGTGAATGTATCAGCCATGGATACTGTCTGGTCCGGGCCTGTTACTCCACCCAGTAAGCGCAAAATCATCCATAGTGACTATACTGATATTGAAATAAAGCTTAAAAAAGGCATCGAAATGGGGCGTTTTAACCTCGGTTCGACCGTTATTTTACTGTTCAATGACAAAATCTCGATTGATGATACAATACAGCATCAGCGTGGCGTCAGGCTTGGTCAAAGTCTGGCATCAGTGAACGTGTCTTAAGCCTGCCTGTATTACTTAATCGAATACCTGGCCATAAATACACACAATAAACAAAAAATTGCTATAAATAACTAACAGCTTATCCTGGAGATACATTATGCCATTCCGGAGACTTTTTATTCTGGTCATCCTGTCAGCGTTAACTGCACCGGCTTCCGCTATTGAAAACATCGAGATGAATAGCTTTCTCTCACTGGGCATTGCCACCATGAGTGAAGATGGCCGCTATCTTGACAAAATTACTGAACATGTCAGCCTGGAAAATGATTCCCATTACGGCATCAATATACGTACCAGCGTCAGTGACCGTGTTAGTGGTGCCGCTCAGTTATTGGCCACGGCAACCGACAGTAATTTTAACGTTGAAGCCGAATGGGCGTATGTCAGCTACAAATTCAGTGATAACTCAAGCCTGCGTGCAGGTAAGCTTAAC
>JBFHVK010000148.1:0-7106 GCA_041589615.1 Gammaproteobacteria bacterium
AGTGCAGTGGTCATACCACTTACACCACCACCTACTACCAGGATGGTCTCATTGGTTGCGACTACATCCGTCATTGATTTTCCTCCGAAGCGGATACTATTTTTGTAATAATCTGAGAAATGACACGACAAAAAGTGAGTGTTTGTTATTCAATTTTTATTTTTAGAAAGAATAACTTCTGGTCACTTTCTGCCGAATTATTCCTTTGTGTTAACGATACTCTTTTGCAGCATTTTTCTCTAGTCAATAAGCACGTTTTAAAATTGAACTTTCCAATAGTGGAATAGAAAAGTTTTATACTGTAAAAAAGTAACAGTTGATTTTGCTCAAGCAAACATCAACTAGCCTTCCCTAACAAAATATTGCGCTGGACAAAAGCTACTATATTCATTAATGGTAATTTAATTAACTACTAAAGATAGAATTAATTGACACAATATCTAACCACAGTCATCGCTTGATAGCTACTGAAATCATATTAATTTAAGTGGATTCACGTGCATACTTTTTAATCATCACACACCCGAAATAACCTACTAATTTAGTCTGAAATTACTCAAGACCAACACTCTCGCGAAAATCGCAGCATACTTAACACTACATTTAGTATCACTATTACTACTGAGTAGACTCTTATAATGCAGTTATTCATCGACATGGAGAATACAATGCTAAAAAAAGACTCACCAGCACCGGAATTCAGCACCGTCAACCAGAACAATGAAACGGTTAGCCTTGCAGATTTCAATGGCAAAAAAAACATAGTCCTTTACTTTTACCCAAAGGATGACACTCCGGGATGCACAATTGAGGCAAACCAGTTCACCGACCTGATTGATGAGTTTGAAAAGCTGGATACGGTAATCCTCGGTGTGAGCAAGGACCCCTGTGACAGCCACCGGGCATTCATCGATAAATTCAACCTGAAAATTGATTTACTGGCAGATACCGATGGTAAATTATGTGATGATTACGGAGTGTGGCAGGAAAAGGAAAAGAACGGCGTAAAAACAATGGGTATAGTGCGTTCTACATTCATCATTAACAGGAATGGCCAGCTTGTGAATGCCGAATATGGCGTGACAGCTGAAGGTCACGCACAGGCTGTGCTTGATAAAATTAAGTCTATGTAGATAACATCTATATCAAGGAGTACTCTGACCACCAGTCTTTCAATAAAAAAGGGACTTTAAGCTGTCCCTTTTTTATTGCATTAGCTATAAACACCAGTACAGCATCATGCTTATGAAGATTTCTTATCCTTCTTATCTTTTTTAGCTTTCTTATCCTTCTTATCCTTCTTATCCTTCTTATCTTTCTTGTCTTTTTTAGCTTTCTTATCTTTCTTATCTTTCTTGTCTTTTTTAGCCTTCTTGTCTTTCTTGTCTTTTTTAGCTTTCTTATCATCGCTATCATTTGCCTGCTTTTTAGCAGATGATTTTTTGTCCTTAGACTTATTATCAGCAGATTTACTATTCGACTTACCTATTGCACGACAATACCCTTTGACACTGGTACCGTCCTGTTTGCTATAACCCGATACCCAGGTACAGTTGCTATTTGCGCTACAGCTTGATTTGCTTGAACCTTTACATTCTGCCGCAGACACACTGCCTGTGCTAAATGCAAAAAGCGCAACCAGCATTAATGCTATTTTATAGATATGCTTTAACATGAACATTCCCTCCGGGGTATTGAAATATTTATCTTCATTCTGACGTAGCAGCTAAATTACACCCATCACCTAAACTTCACAAGCTATTACACCTGTTAACCCGGTACAGTTAACATTGTTTTACAATTAGTATCGACTCTGGCGACTATTAATGGCAGCAATGGCGATACGGGTATCATCAAATAATACACAGTGAATGCGCCTGATAATTTTTATGTACGAACACATCATATCTGCACAACATGATATTTCCTTTCACATCTAATGTAATACATGATACTTATATACCGAATGACAAGTAGAAGACAGGACTGTATCTAATGGCTAAATATGACTATGACCTTCTGGTGGTTGGCTCAGGCCCAGGTGGACAGTCCGCTGCAATTCATGCTGCTCAGATGGGCAGGCGTGTAGCTATGATCGAACGTAAACCCTATGTTGGTGGCGTTAGTCTGCAAACCGGTACAATTCCCAGTAAAGCATTACGCGAAGCAGCCTACCTCACCACTCGATCTGCCAGCCTTGGCATGCGCCGCACCTTACAAAATCATGCTGCCAGTGAGATAAATTTTCTTAGCGATGTGCTGGGACAGAAAGACCAGGTCATAAAAAATAAAGAGTCACAGATTCTTGAGGCGTTGATGAAACATGGAATCAGCCTGATTCCTGGTGAAGCCAGTTTTATTGATCCTCACACACTTCAGGTAAGCAACGCCATAACTGGTGATCAGCAATATAGAGCGGAACATATTGTACTCGCCACTGGTTCACGACCCCGACGCCCCGCAGATATTCCCTTCGATAAACAACGCATACTCGACTCCAGCTCAATTCTTAAGATATCCAGGCTACCTTCATCCCTCATTGTTATCGGAGGTGGAGTAATTGCATGTGAGTTTGCCAGTATATTCGCCGCCTTTGGTAGCAAAATTACCCTGATCGATTCCCATGTCCGACTACTCTCCTATATGGATGACGACATCGTTAAAGTACTCAGTGATGACTTCAATGACATGAATATTCAATTACGCATGAACACACGAATTGATAGTGTGATAAAGACTGATAACGGTGTTTCTATAATCACAGACCAGGGCGATTCTATCGAAGCAGATGCATTGCTATATGCATTAGGGAGAGAACCAAACTACGACCTGCTGAAACTGGAAAATGCAAATTTAGTTGCTGATGATCAAGGCTGGGTTCGGATTAATGAAAATCACCAGACTTCACAGAAAAATATTTTTATTGTGGGGGACCTTGCAGGCCGTCCCTCTCTAGCTTCAACCGCAATGGAACAGGGACGTATCGCGGTTCAATACGCATTCACGGGGGAAAACATGATAAACAACGGTCCTCTCCCGATGGCTATTTATACTATCCCGGAAGTTTCCTATGTTGGTGAAACCGAAGCTGAATTAAAAGCTCGTAATGCTGATTACGTCAAAGGCACAGCAAAATACAGCGATACGGCAAGGGGACAAATTATCGGCAATGAACATGGCCTTTTGAAACTTCTAGTTGATAGAACTAACCGCACTATACTGGGCATACATATTATTGGTGAATCTGCCAGTGAGCTAATTCATGTTGGCCAGATGGCAATAACCTGTGATGCAACTATCGACACACTGGCGAACACAGTTTTCAACTATCCAACACTGGCACAATGTTATAAGAGTGCGGCACTGGAATGCCTGCAGCAGATGTAGGCCCTGATACACATCACCTTTTTCAGTTGCGAACAGCATGCAGTGACTATAAGATTATCCTACAGCAAATTATTCTGGAAAAAATTATAAAGAGGAAGTAATCCATGGCTGAAACCAACCCTTATGAATCTCCAAAACAGAACGTTATCACTGAATCCATGCTGGAATATGGTGATGTACGTATACTTTCAGCGGCTGGCCGTATTGGTCGACTTAGGTATTTTGCCTACTCGATAGGCATCGTTCTAGCACTCTACCTTGCAATGGGTATATCAATGGGGCTTGCGACTTTACTACCTGAATCAGCCGGTACAATAATCAGTGCAATAATTACTATCGTTGCAGCTATCGCCATGATTTATATTTCTATTGTATTAATGATACAGCGACTTCATGATACGGATAAATCAGGCTGGCTATCATTAATTATGCTGATTCCTATTATCAGCATCATCTTTACATTCTATTTATGGTTTATGCCAGGTAGCGCAGAACAAAATCGGTTTGGAAATCCTCCGCCACCAAATAAGAGTGCGGTCATTGTCGTCGCACTACTTGGTATCGTAATATTTATTGGCATAATTGCAGCGATTGCAATACCTTCATACAATGAATATGTACAACGTGCACAAGAAGCTGCAACACAGATGCCCTAGAGATTATGATTATATACATCATTACGAAGAGGTACTTTACCTCACTGTAGTGATGTATATTATGAGGAAAATATTTATTACCTGTTTATCAGGTAGCGATTTATATCATCAAATGCATAATAAAGTTCCAGATCCACACCCGCTTTCTTGAAATCGTATGAATCTGGATAACCACTTGCTTCTTCAGCTTCCCTTCGGGCCTGGGTCAGCCATTTCAAACACCAGTAATTAATAGCCAGGCACTGTTCATCTGATAAATCGTCAACCACCTTCTGTAATATCTGGTTAAAGCCATTACGTGATAACGGCGCATAAACTTCTCTTATGCCACTCTTATCACTTTTTCTAAGTGCATCACCCAGTTTATCGGCATACTGCTGCATCAAGGTAGTACGGGTATCATTTGTAAATTCCCTGACACTATGCAAAATGGATTTGAACACCTCAGGAGAATCTGCATTTTGAGAAAAACGGCTAAATAATGCCTCTATCGTTACCAGTGATTCATGGGTTTTAACAATATCCCTGGATCGATGAATTAGCTGATTGCAGAATTGCTGTACTTCTTCTTCACAAATCGTAACTTTAGTTTTGATCGACATATTCTATATATCTACTAATTTAACAAACAGCAGTATATGCCAGAGAAAATAATTTGTACGTTGTCCAATATCAACAGCCATACATTTAATTTAGATCAGAAAAGTACGATAACATTCAATCGATATCGATTAAAATCGCCCGCCATCAGTATCACTTACATAACACTTGACAGTAGATTTCTCCATTGCCCTGTGCTTAATCCGATGCAAGGAGTACATAAAGCCTTCATGACAATATCTTAGCAGAACACCAAACATAGACATATTATGGATACTATCTGTGATTAACGGATACCCAAGTGACCTGAGATAATATCGGGACCATTCATAAGATTCAAATTCTATAATTTCTTTTTTACTCAATTTATTCTGCCAGTCATATAACCTGCTCTGATCTGGCTTCTTTCCAACCAGGTCATGCTGCCCCTGCGTAAATTCAGGCAACATTAAGCCTCCACCCAGCATCAGTTTATCTGAGTAGCTGATATTCAGAAACTGGCAGGTTTGTTTAAGTATTACATCCGGGTTTTTCACAATATCCTCATAATGCAGCCTGATACAGTTGTCACCTTCTGAAATTTCAACCTGCATCGCTTCTCGCAAACGCTCACTCCAGAAACGCGAGCCTGTATATGCATTATTTGGCCCCCAGTTTAAGCGTTTGATAGAATTAAAGACTGCACGGCCATCCCTGGCGAGATGTATGAATTTTGCTTCGGGGAAATATTTTTTTAAAATCGCATAATAACGCATATTGTCAGGAGTATGATCGACCCACATAAGTGACTTTCTCTTATCAGGTTGACGCTGCTTGATATAATAATGAATTATTGATTCGATCATCACTCTAGGATTATCAAGATCAACAAGTTCAATTAATTCGTCACGCTCATACTTCATATCCCATACTGCAAACCTGAAGTTTGTGATCAACCAGTCAACAACTTCATCACGACTCCTGAACACCTTATTATGTATTAATAGAAGCAGCTCATGAAAAAACTGGGATTCTGGCGTTACTATAGCGTCGTTATGACTCCCCAGCATATCTCCTAGCATCGTCGTCCCACTACGATCGCAACCAAATATGAAAACCGGCTTGAGTGTATATATCATGATATTCTCGATTTAACTGTTGAATAATTTAATGGAATGAGTGTTTCGCGCTTAGATGTTTCAATTTTATTACGCGCATAAAATAAAGCAGACAGATTCTGGGCTATCACACCAAGTGATGTAGCAAACACAGCTCCTGGTGCATGCCATTGCCAACTACAGACAAAAACAAGTGGCACAATCAGCACGACATTAATCAGCATAATGTTTTTCATAATTCTCTCATGCCCGGTGGTCGTCAGGAGATAACCAGCTGGTCCGGTCATTACGTTAATTAATTGCGCAAACGCAAGTAAAGGCAATAGTGATTCGGCGAGATAAAATTCTTCACCAAACAACAAGCTGATGATAGATGGCCAGAAAATAAATATCATTGCTAATGGCAGCGAAATACATGTCATTAATAAAATAATCTTTCGCATCAATATCCATATTTCATCATTACGGCCAGATTCATATAAACCCGAGAAACGAGGCGCGACTATACTATTGCATACCAGCAACACCATACTCACCTGTACTGCCAGTTTTTGCGCCACGCTATATTGAGCCACCTCCTCTGCACTTGCAAAAATACCGAGTATCGGGATCGCAGAAAAGGCAATCAGCCAGTTCATTCCATCAACCATCATCAGCTGTTTTGCACTTTTCATCATTTCATTTCGTGGGAATTTTTTATTCTTAACAGATTTACAGGGAAAACATTTTTTAACAATTACATATGAAACAAGCATCGTAGCTGTACAGGATATTAGAAATGCAATAGCAACATTATTTGCATTCAACATATTGATAAAATACAGAATACTAATCTGAAGCAACATGCTAACAGGTATTAACAACGATTCTACAGTGGTTGCAAAATGTGCGCGTGATATTGCTTTCAGAAAGCCCGAATACACCCAGCATTGGCTATAAGGAATAACCGAAAGTCCTATAAAAATCAGCACACTCAACAGCTCTGGTTGTTGAAAAACATACATTGCCAGAGGATAGGAAACTATCAGCAGAAATATACTTACACGTATGGAGGCACTCATAGATTGAGACAATGCTGATGTTAGCAAACTATGCAAAGCTCCATAATCAGCTTTATCCCATGCACTGCCCGCATACCTTATCAATGCTGCATCCAGGCCCTGCTTAGCAATAACGGCAGCCATAAAGAGTAAAGACCAGGCAAGAAATATAAGCCCACTCTGATGCGCCCCTAACAGCCGGGCAATCGTCAGGTGCATAAGAAAAGCGAACAGAACGGCACAGCCACGTAGTACCAGGTTAACTGTCACCTTGCCATGCAGGCTTTCACTGAAAGCACCAGGGCTGAGATATCGAATCCAGGACA
>JBFHVK010000149.1:0-7087 GCA_041589615.1 Gammaproteobacteria bacterium
ACATATTTGTTTTAAATATACAGGCATAAGATACACCCATTTCCGTTAAAATGCTAAGAACAAACTTTAGCATGTAGGTGTAACTATAGATTATAAATAGTCTTTTATCAAAATCTCTGCAATTTGAACACTATTTAATGCAGCGCCTTTTCGTACATTATCGGCCACAACCCAAAGATTTAAGCCTTTCTCATGGGAAATATCCTCACGAATCCTGCCGACATAGGTTGGATCATTAGTCGCGCCTTCGGTGACTGCAGTTGGATATCCACCATCCTTATGCTCGTCCATAACCTCCACTCCCGGGGCCTTTCGCAGCAGTTCACGGCAGGCATCCGCACTCAGCTTTTCACGGGTTTCAATATGCACCGCTTCCGAATGACCATAGAAGACCGGTACACGAACCGCAGTCGGATTCACCATAATGCTGTCATCCTCCATGATTTTCTTTGTTTCCCAGACCATTTTCATCTCTTCCTTAGTGTAACCATTGTCCTGGAAGACATCGATATGGGGTAATACATTAAACGCGATCTGCTTGGGATAGACATTACATTCAACCGGTTTGCCATTCAGCAACCTGGCTGTCTGCCCCGCCAGCTCCTCAATAGCTTCCTTACCGGTGCCCGACACAGCCTGATAGGTACAGACATTTATGCGTGATATTCCCACGGCATCATGTATCGGTTTCAGAGCCACCAGCATCTGTATAGTCGAACAGTTGGGATTCGCAATGATGCCTTTATTAGTGTAATTGGCAATCGCATGTGGATTTACTTCTGGAACCACCAGTGGAATATCATCCACATAACGGAATTCAGAGGTGTTATCGATAACAACACAACCTGCCGCGGCAGCTTTTGGGGCAAATTCGGCAGAAATAGAACCACCCGCAGAGAACAGGCCAATCTGTACTTTGGAGAAATCAAAATCAGCCAGGTTTTCTACTGTCAGCATGCTGTCACCAAACTCGACCTTTTTACCCGCTGATCGCTCGGAGGCAAGTGCATATACTTTACCAACAGGGAAATTACGTTGCGCCAGGATCGACAGCATGGTTTCACCCACCGCACCTGTTGCACCCACTACCGCTACATCGTATGTTTTGCTCATGATTTAATTCCTAACAAAATGTAAATTGTCTCAAAGGCTTTCTATAAAAACGCCCTTAGCTCTTTAATGCTTCAACCACCGCATCACCCATTTCTGCGGTACCCACTTCTGTACAGCCTTCGGACATAATATCTGGCGTACGCAAACCTTTATCCAGCACCTTACCCACTGCATCATCGATACGCTGTGCAACCGCTTCATTATTCAGGCTGTAACGTAACATCATCGATACCGATAAAATTGTCGCCAGCGGATTAGCCACACCCTTGCCGGCTATATCCGGCGCAGAACCATGGATAGGCTCATACATGCCACGACCATTTGCATCCAGAGAAGCCGATGGCAACATACCAATCGAACCGGTCAGCATTGCGGCGGCATCGGATAATACATCGCCAAACAGATTACTGGTTACCATCACATCAAACTGTTTGGGCCATTTAACCAGCTGCATTGCCGCATTATCTACATACATGTGACTCAGCTCTACTTCAGGATAATCCTTTGCCACACGTTCCATTACTTCACGCCACAACTCCGAGACTTCGAGTACATTTGCCTTATCAACAGAACACACTCGCTTGTCACGCTTCATCGCGATATCAAATGCTGAACGACCGATACGCTCAATTTCACTTTCCTTATAACCTGCCGTGTTATAGCCATAACGCTCGCCATCTTTTTCTATAATCGCGCGAGGCTGTCCGAAATAAATACCACCGGTGAGTTCACGCACAATCATGATATCCAGGCCGGCAACAATTTCAGCTTTCAATGAAGAAGCATCTGCCAGTTGAGGATATAAAATGGCCGGACGTAGATTCGAAAATAGCTGCAGTTCCGAGCGTAATCCGAGCAGGCCTTTTTCAGGACGTTTTTCACGTGGCAGTGATTCATATTGTGGACCGCCCACTGCACCCAGCAGAATCGCATCTGACTGTTTGCACAGTTCCAGTGTTTCTGCTGGCAACGGATCACCCGCCGCATCATAACCGGCGCCACCTACGGGTGCTTCTGTCAGCTCTACATCGAGCGCACCATCAGCTTTTAAAAAGTTAATTACCTTAACCGCCTCAGCTACAATCTCGGGACCAATGCCGTCACCGGCAAGAATTGCAATTTTTTGTGTCATCTAAAATTCCTCTTTATCACCAGCAAAACACTGCATTTACAGTGCCTCTGGCAAAAACCTAAAACAGCCAGGGTGCCGACTGTTTACGTTGTTCTTCGTAAGCTTTAATTTCATCTGCGTGTTGCAGTGTCAGGCCAATATCATCTAGCCCGTTTAACAGGCAGTGCTTTTTAAAGCCATCAACGTCGAATGCATATTCCTTGCCTTCTTCGTCAATTACTTTCTGTGTTTCTAAATCAACC
Organism: Gammaproteobacteria bacterium; assembly: GCA_041589615.1. Taxonomy (GTDB): domain Bacteria; phylum Pseudomonadota; class Gammaproteobacteria; order SZUA-229; family SZUA-229; genus SZUA-229. The sequence continues at coordinate 2,488 of JBFHVK010000149.1, forward strand.
GTTAACTGATAGCCTTCTTTTGCCGCCACTTTTTTAAACAGCTCATCGACAATACCGGCATCCAGCACTATCGGTAACATGCCATTCTTGAAACTGTTACTGTAAAAGATATCTGCAAAACTCGGCGCAATCACTGCACGAAAACCGAAGTCTTCCAGCGCCCATACCGCATGTTCGCGCGAAGAACCACAACCGAAGTTTTCACGCGCAATCAGGATACTCGCCTTATCATACGGTGCCTGGTTTAAAATAAAATCCGGATTAATACGACGCGTGTCATTATCTATATCCGGTGCACCGGGATCCAGGTAGCGCCAGTCATCGAATGCATTCGGGCCAAAACCGGAGCGCTTGATGGATTTTAAATATTGCTTTGGAATAATTGCATCGGTATCAACATTAGGTCGATCCATCGGTGCAACGATGCCCGTTACTTTGGTAAATTTTTCCATGATGCCTGCCTAGTCTTTATTTCGTTCAATGGTGTCTTTAACTGTTTTTGCCAGCTCATTGCCCGCTTCACCCACAGCTTCGGCTGTGCGTTTTGTGGTCGTGCCCGCATCCTTTACAAATTCTTCACAGGCTGTCAGCGACAGCATTAGCAATACACTTATAAACAGTGTTTTCATAACAAGCACCTTAAAAATTTCTCACATCAACAAAATGGCCAGCAATGGCCGCAGCTGCCGCCATTGCCGGGCTTACCAGATGAGTACGCCCACCCTGCCCCTGACGGCCTTCGAAATTACGATTCGAAGTAGAAGCACAACGCTCACCCGGCTCCAGCCTGTCGGCATTCATCGCCAGGCACATCGAACAACCTGGCTCACGCCATTCGAACCCTGCCTCGATAAATAATTTATCCAGACCCGCTTCTTCAGCCCGCTGTTTAACCAGACCAGAACCGGGAACGACCATCGCGAGCTTTACATTATCTGCGACCTTACGACCCTTAATCACTTCTGCAGCCTGCTGCAAATCTTCAAAACGCGAGTTAGTACAGGAACCGATAAATACCTTGTCGATCGCAATCTGCTCAATAGGCGTATTCGCTTCCAGCCCCATATAGGCAAGCGCCTTCTGCATACCACTGGATTTCACATCATCGCCTGCTCCAGCCGGGTCTGGCACACTGGCATCAATGGCCACTACCATTTCTGGTGAAGTACCCCAGGTCACCTGTGGCTTGATATCTTCCGCCTTCAGGGTGATTTCATGATCGAACACCGCATCATCGTCACTGTGCAGATCAAACCACGCAGCAACCGCCTCATCCCATAAATCATCTTTAGGTGCATAAGGACGACCCGCAACGTAATCTACTGTCGTCTGGTCAACCGCAACCAGTCCCACACGCGCACCCGCTTCGATCGCCATATTACAGATGGTCATACGACCCTCCATCGACAGATCACGAATCGCCGAACCGGCAAATTCCATCGCGCAACCATTACCACCCGCAGTGCCGATTTCACCAATCACTGCCAGCACAATGTCTTTTGCAGTGACACCTGCACCCAGCTTGCCTTCAACATTGATACGCATATTTTTCATTCGACGCTGTAACAAACACTGGGTAGCGAGTACATGCTCGACTTCCGAGGTACCAATTCCAAACGCCATCGCGCCGAAGGCACCGTGAGTAGCCGTGTGTGAATCACCACATACCAGGGTCATGCCGGGAAGAGTTGCACCCTGCTCAGGACCAATCACATGCACAATACCCTGGCGAATATCATTCATTGCAAACTGGGTAATACCAAACTCCCTGGTGTTCTTGTCCAGTGTTTCTACCTGTGTGCGTGAAACCGCATCCTCGATACCTTTGGCACGTTCTGCTGCCACCGTAGGTACATTATGATCGGGTACTGCCAGCGCTGTATCGGTACGCCAGGGCTTGCGATTTGCCAGACGCAGACCTTCAAACGCCTGCGGTGAAGTGACTTCATGCACCAGGTGCCGGTCGATATAGAGTAATGCGGTGCCATCGTCCTCGGTGCGCACCACATGGGCATCAAATATCTTGTCGTATAAGGTTTTTCCAGCCATTGGCTCTTCTCCTGCTGGCAGCGGCATCACTCAATGCGCTGCGGGACTTGTTCTTTCAGACTTCTGATTCTAGTGCCGGGTAAAATATAAAACAAATTCATCTTTTTCATATAAACTATTCCTAATTGGAATACTTAAGAACCGGAGACCCAGCCTAAGTGGATATCCAGAACCTCTCGGCCTTTATCACCGTTAGCGATCTCGGCTCGTTCTCTCGCGCCGCTGAAAAGCTGTTCATTACCCAGCCCGCAGTGAGCAAACGCATCTCTGCACTGGAAAAAGAGCTGAATGTCAGCCTGTTCGATCGCATTGGCAGAAAGGTCCAGTTGACGGAGGCTGGCCAGGCCCTGCTGCCGAGCGCACAACGTATTCTAGCCGAACTGGAAGAAAGCAGACGCGCCATTGGTAACCTCGACCAGAAAATCGATGGCACACTTAAAATTGCCACCAGCCATCATATCGGCCTGCACCGCCTGCCACCGGTATTAAGAGCCTTTACAACCGACTACCCGAAAGTGGATCTGGATATTAAATTCATGGATTCCGAGGAAGCCTGTAGCTCGGTATTAAAAGGGGATGTTGAAATCGCTATCGCCACGCTGCCGGAACAGCAGTGGCCACATTTACAGAGCGAGATAATATGGCATGATCCATTGAGCTTTGTGATCAGCAACCATCACCGCGAGGCATCCACAGTCGACATCGATGTGAACAGGCTACGCACCCTGCCTGCGATTCTGCCTTCAAAGAATACCTTCACTCGCGAGCTACTCGAACAGGCACTGGGACTGAATGAGCAGAACCTGAATATCGCCATGGAAACCAACTACCTGGAAACCATTAAAATGATGGTATCGATTGGTCTTGGCTGGAGTGTATTGCCGACGTCCATGCTTAATAATGAACTCACACAGTTGCACGTCAAAGGTGTTGAATTTGAACGTTTACTCGGCGTGGTCACCCACGAGCACCGAACCCTGTCGAATGCAGCCAGGAAAATGATGCAGGCATTGCAGCGCGAAACCAATGCTGTTCAATGACTATCACCCATGACATATAACAATGAAATATTACTGGAATTTTAATATTCTAATGGCTAGATGATATGCATATAGCAACACAGGCTATGCGGAGAACAGTAGATGAAAACACTCACCTGGGATAATTCACTCAGTGTACAGATCCCGGAAATCGATGATGATCACCGAAAGCTTGTGGAGCTGTTTAATATACTTAATAAAGCTGTAACAGAAGAAGACTCACCTGAGTATATCGACGCCGTACTGGATGAGTTAACCAGCCTGACCATCTGGCACTTCAAACACGAAGAGCGACTCATGCTCAAATATAATTACAACGGTATTACAGAACACAAACTGGAACATGCTGAACTTGTCGAAAGCGTACAACAATTACAGCAAAAACTTCGACAGCAAGGAACTTCGATAAGTGTAGAAGATATCGAATTTCTTGAGCACTGGCTAACCGGACATATCCTTGGTACAGACATGGAGCTGGGTTCGTTTCTAGGTGAGGTAATGTAGTTTCAGCTCACGATGCCAGCTCTACATCCTGAAAAATATGGATTCACGACATTAAATATTCCAATTCAAAATCCAGATTTTCCAGGTATACATTTACAAAAGCAATTTCAGCGAAGACAAGATTCATCCGGGCCTACTACTGCAACATTTTCTTCCCTGAGAAAGCCCATCACACTCTCAGACGATAATTTAAATGTTGTACCTATATCAAAACCACTGCTTGCCAGTGCCTTCGCCGTCCATTTATTACAGGTATTCATTAAATAATAGTCGCCCTCTCCGGTGTAGAACTGACTATCCCCATATATTCCATGTTTAGTTGGGTCAATATTTTTATCGACTGTTTTATAGAAACTATTTTCCAGGAATTGTAATAGAGAGTCGAACCGATTTTTTGCCAGACAAATCTTTACCACTTCACTACTACTAAAATATCTGTAGGGCTCTTCTGGCACAGCCACTACATGAACAACCGATTCTGTTGGCCAGAATATTGCCTGCAGGGTTAATTTAGAGGTTATTTCATTTGCCTGGTAAAAGCCCTGGTCACCCCAGCCAATTTCAAGAAAAGGTGCAGAAGGAAACCGCTGTTTTAACTGGGGAAGTTTATTCTGAATCGCGAGAGCAGGTATCACGATGCCTGTATGCCAGCCATGACCAACAATATACATTGTATATTCATCGGGTTGCGTATCATCCGGTACCGGCAGGACGATGTCGGGCGAACTGGAGCAGGCCGTCAAAATATAAAGCAGCAATAGACATACCAGCAACCTGCATCTGGCGTTTATTCCACTGTGATACCGGAAGATACAATTAGTGACACTCGGAAATGACACCATAATGGTTTCCTGTGCGTGAAGAACTTACTTTAATGGAAAATAAATTTAACTCTCACTTCTAAACCTCAATGAAATCATCAACTCCCCTTCAAACCAGCAATCTATATTCACCTTACCTGTAGTTTTTTTCACAGCAACACCTTTCTGCTGTCCTGGTTCGATACT
>JBFHVK010000150.1:0-7029 GCA_041589615.1 Gammaproteobacteria bacterium
ACTCATAGTCGTAGCTTTCCTGCTTAGCTGTATTAGTTTGATGCTGAGGCAGAATAAAATACTTGGAATTACAGGCGCAGTGCTTGTTGTGCTGTCGATATTACTTGGTGGGTCTGCAGCACAGAAAACCATCGAATTTTCTGCGGGTATCTATTTTGGACTCGACTGGTTTATCCTTAATCTGCTGATCACCGGAATATTGTTTCTACCACTGGAGAGATTATTCAGGCGTGTAGATCAGTCAGTGTTTCGTTTTGAATGGCGTGAGGATCTACTGTACTTCCTGGTTAGCAGCATCTTTGTGCAGTCCCTGACCTATATGTCCATGCTACCTGCAATGAGCATACTGTCATTTACGCAGCTCGATGAAATTCAGCGTGTTATAGCGTCGCAACCCGTATGGCTACAGTTTATAGAGATCATGTTTCTTACGGACTTTGTACAATACTGGGTGCATCGTGTATTTCACCAGGTTCCATTTTTATGGCGTTTTCATGCAGTGCATCATTCTGCGCAGGCGATGGACTGGCTGGCAGGATCGCGCATGCATGTAATGGAAATAATTGTACTCAGGGGTATCACGATTATTCCAATGTATGTTCTTGGTTTTGTAGAGCCAGCAATTTATGCGTATATCCTGGTTGTGTATCTATATGCAACCTATGTGCATGCTAATTTAAAATTCGATATTGAATGGCTAAAGCCGCTCATAGTCACCCCGCGTTTTCATCACTGGCATCATGGTATAGAGAAAGAAGCCGTCGATGTGAACTTTGCAATTCACTTCCCCATTTTTGATCGTCTGTTTGGGACCTATTATATGCCGAAGGATAAATGGCCTTCGGGTTATGGTGTGGGTGGTCATCCCGTGCCATCGGGTTATATAAAACAGTTTTTATATCCATTCAGTAAGCGGTGAAAGCAGCCGTGATAAAGCAGGGCAAACACTGGCTGGGTGTCGATACCGGCGGTACCTTTACAGACTTTGTTTACTTTGATGGCTCGCAAATACGTATTCATAAAGTTCTGTCTACACCACATGCACCAGAACAGGCAATTTTGCAGGGCATTGAAGAAATGCAACTGTCGACGGATAAACTGCATGTGATTCACGGTTCTACTGTGGCAACGAATGCCGTACTGGAAAATAAAGGCGTTAAAACAGTATATATTGCTAACAGGGGGTTCAGGGATGTATTAAGCATTGGCCGTCAGGCAAGACGAGAACTGTATAACCTGATGCCTGAGCCACGTCCCTCTCTTATTCCACAATCACAATGTCTTGAAGTTAATACACGCCGATCGGCTAGTGGGGAAATATTGCAGCCACTACATGAGGAAGATCTGGAGTCTCTATTGCATAGCGTTCGAAAATTAAAACCGGATGCAATGGCAATAAATTTATTATTCTCTTTTCTTAGTGATAAAGAAGAGAGCGAAATAAAATCATATATACAGCAGGAGCTACCAGAGTTATTCATCTGTTGCTCTCATGAAGTTTTATCTGAATATGGTGAGTATGAACGAGGTATGGCAACGGCATTGAATGCCTATGTTGGGCCATTAATGCAGGGCTATTTACAACGGCTTGGACAGGCACTGAAAAAACAGAAAAATACTAGTGACAGTTCCCGGATAAGAAATGAACCAGCATTATCTATTCTACAGAGTAGTGGAGGAACGATAGATGCAACTCAGGCCGGTAAACATGCAGTTAGTCTGTTGTTATCCGGCCCTGCAGGGGGGTTGAAAGGCGCACAATATATTGGAGGCCTGGCAGGAGAACAGCGGCTGTTAAGTTTTGATATGGGTGGGACATCTACCGATGTTGCATTGCTGGATGGAAAAATCCGTTTAACATCGGAAGGAGCTATTGGTGATTATCCAGTCGCCGTACCAATGGTCGATATGCATACCATTGGTGCGGGTGGAGGTTCAATTGCCTATGTGGATGACGGCGGCTTACTGAATGTTGGGCCAGAATCTGCCGGTGCAAGTCCGGGGCCTGCCTGTTATGGACAGGGTGGTTTACTACCAACCGTTACCGATGCAAATTTACTACTCGGGCGACTACGTGTAGATGGCTTCCTGGGTAATGAAATGCAGCTGGATATCAATGCGGCAAAACAGGCAATGCAGAGTATTGCTGATAAGCTTGAGTTAAGTATTGAAGAAACCGCATTGGGTGTTATAAGCATCGCAAACGAACACATGGTACGAGCATTGCGTACTATATCTGTACAGCGTGGTCATGACCCCGAAGATTTTTCACTTACCTGCTTTGGTGGTGCTGGTGGTCTGCATGTATGTGCGCTGGCCGAAGCACTACAGATGAAACGTGCACTGGTACCCGTGCATGGGGGAGTACTGTCCGCGCTAGGCATGCTGGTGTCATCACCCAGTCGTGAACTATCGCAATCTGTTATACGGCTGTTGCCAGATATAAAACAGAGTGACATAAACCACATGTTTGCACTGCTTGAAAAACAGGCTGTGGAAGAAATGCAGGCAGAGCTTGATTCGGCAGAACAGGCAAGTATGCAATACAGTCTGGATATGCGATACCATGGCCAGAGTTTTACTTTGAATCTCTCCTTCGAAAATAATCAGCAGCAAAGTATTGCAGAAATAGAAAAACAGTTTCATCTACTGCATAACAAAACTTACGGTCATAAAATGGATATGCCAGTAGAGCTGGTGAATGTCCGACTGAGTATACGCGGTGAAACACCACCTTTTAATTTGCCAGAAGTTGCTGAAAGAAAGCCGGCTGAACCTGATGGTTATGCGAGTTGTTATGGAAAGGGTAATCCCGTTGCCATATATAATCGTGAAGAATTATGCAGTGAGCAGATAATTACCGGGCCTGCACTGATACTTGAAAAGGTATCTACCACATGGATAGAACAGGGCTGGCAATGTCGTGTAGATTCCGTGGGGAATTTGTTGCTGGCAAAGTAATTGTTGCTTCTCGTTAACTGGGTTCAGCTTTGAAAGTTATTTAATGTAAAGACATATCGACTTGTTGCGAAATGTATGTCACTGGGTTCCCGCTAGAAGCATGAGGGAATGGCAATAGTACACAAACACAATTAAACTGCTTTGATATTTGTGTTGACGTACAAGGATGCTTTAATTCAGCTAGCATATGCTTGCGCAGGAACTGCGCATTCACGTTTCCCTTTGAAGCTTATCTTGCAACCATATATGCGGTTTTATTTTAAAGCCCGAGTAATTTCTTCTGCCCACTGGTCTGCCTGCAGGTAAAGTTGAGCAAGCTCTGGTTTGCTGATGCCTTTTAAATTTATTTTTTCCGCGGCTGAGGTTTCAAGTAACTTGCTACACTTCACCAGAGTACCTATATTGCCCTTGTGTTCAAGGATGCCTTGCTTGACTTCGCTGGACAGGGGTAATGGATCTATAAGTGACTCTATTGAGCGTTCCATTAAGATGTCGAGAGCTGAAAACATGCCGGCAGTGAAGTACTGATCTTCATCTTTTAATTTAAAATGAGTTGCGATTAGCTCGCAGACTTTGGCTCTGACCATGCCGATTTTAATTAAAGTTGTCGGCTGGTTTCCAATGCTGCTGAGTGCCAGCATGGATGCCCAGCTGGTAAGTTTTTTTCTGCCAAGAAATACAACCGCACGTTTAATGGACTCAACTTCATTGGGTAAATTAAAGAATGCCGAGTTTATGAGTTTTAGTAGTTTGTAACTTAGTGTAAGGTCGGCGCTGATTGCGCTTTCAACTTCGCTGATATCGGTATTTGTATTATGCATGGTAGAAAGCAGTTGCATAATCGAGAGCTTATTGGTTTCAAGTGTTTTACCCTTGATAATGCGAGGCTTGCTCAGGAAGTAACCCTGGAAATAATCAAACCCCATATCGTTATAGGTTTCATATTCCTGAAGTGTTTCAACTTTATCTGCCAGCAGGTGTAGTTTGTATTTCTGAATGCTTTTTAGTCGACTTTGAATATCCTGTAGGGAATTATCACGAATATTAATTTTCAAAATGTCGGTAAGTTTCAGCAGCGCATTGAAGTTGGGTATGTCTCGTATATCCTGCAGTGCCAGGGTAAAGCCTGCTTTTTTGAGTTTTTCCAGCGCTGTCAGTGTGGCTTCATTGGCATTGATGTTTGCATGTATGTCGAGAATGACTCTTTCAGCTGGAATGGGTAGGGCGTCTTCATCAATAAGAAAACGCTCGGTTAAATTGATGCAACTAAGAGCATTGCCTACCAGGTTATCCAGCCCGATGTCGAGGAAGGTATTGATGATAACCTGAGAAGTGGCCTTGTCTTCGTTGAGGTTTGCCCCGGCGCTATTTTCTTTGCCACTACGGAACAGTACTTTATAGGCATAAATACCCAGTTCCTTATTATAAATGGGCTGGCGTCCAACGAAAATATCCTGCATATTATTTACACATTTTTAAGTGTAGGCATTTTCATCTGCCTGTTAAATACTATTCAGGACGTCTTCCGCCCAGTTAATGGCCTCAATATTAATATCGGACAGGTCATCAGTACTAAGGTCTGCGAAGCGTATATTAATCCAGTCACCTTCTTCCTGAGCCAGTGTGCAGTTGAGGGCTTCTCCGAGTTCACCTTCACGATTTAGCAGGGCGGCGACTACATTATCTGCCAGTGGTAAAGGGCCGATAAGTTCCTCAAGGCTTCTGTCCATGAGCAGGTCTAGTGATGAGAACATGCCGACAGTGAAGAAGATATCGGCCTGTTTGAGGCCAGCTTTCTCTGCCAGTAGTTCACAGCTGCGAGCTCGCACCATAGAAATGCGCACCTGTTCGCGGGGTTTGTTATCCATGCCGCTAAGCGCCATCATCGACGCCCAGGTGCATAATTGTTTGCGTCCAAGCATGACAGTTGCATGTTGTATGGATTCGATCTTTGACGAGCGCGAAAAGAAGGCAGAGTTCATTAGCTGTAATAGCTTGTAACTCAGTGCAACATCCTTGCTGATGACATCTACGATGGTGTCAGTATCTGTTTCCGGGTTATGCAATGTCGAAAGCAGGTTGATGACACTCATCTGGTTTGAATCCAGGGATTCACCGCTGACGATACGAGGGCGATTGAGGAAATATCCCTGAATATAGTCAACACCTACATCCCGGCAGGTTTCGTATTCTTCGTGGGTTTTTACATGGTCGGCGAGGATAATGGGGTGAAGCTTTTTCAGTACCTTAAGGTGTGCGCGTATTTCTGACGCCTGCAGGTTTTCAATATTGATATCAATGACACTTGCCATGCTGGAGAGTGGCTGTAATGAGGGGTGCTGCAGGTAGTTATCCAGTGCCAGTTTGAAACCAGCTGCGGCGAGCCGCTTGACGCCTTCCACAACTTCGTCTGTTACATTGATATAGGCCGGGATTTTCAGGATCACCTTATCAGTTGGTAGCGGTAGTTCGTAGTCGCTTTGCAGGAAGTGTTCCGTGAGTGTTAGAAAGGCGGTTTTGGAGCCTACCAGCCTGTCGATGCCAATTTCCATAAATGCATTGATAATCACCTGCGAGGTGGCCTTATCGGCAGCGAAGTTTTCATCGCTCTCATCGCTTGTGCTGTGGGGCATCAGCTCATATGCATATACCTCGAGGTCACGGGTGTATATGGGTTGACGTCCAACAAAAATTTCAGCCATTGTGTGTCCAGGGTCTCTATACTAGTGATTCATATTTAATGAATATAGCTCAAACGCTGCATAAGTTTATCGGGTAACGGTAAAATGTGGGCAAATCCCTGATGTTTTTCGAGGATGTTTTTCAGGCATAAAAAAACCCGCGCCTGGCGGGTTTTTTTGTCTACATGAAAAAGCCTATTTAATTTTAGCTTCTTTGTAGATTACATACTTGCGAATGGTAGGATCAAATTTCTTGATCTCCATTTTCTCAGGCATGTTTTTCTTGTTTTTGTCTGTGGTGTAGAAGTGACCTGTACCCGCAGATGAAACCAGTCTAATTTTTTCGCGCATGAGCCTGTTCCTTATACCTTTTCGCCACGGGCACGCATCTCAGACAGCACAGTGTCGATGCCCTTCTTATCGATAAGACGCATACCAGAAGTTGAAACGCGCAGTCTTACATAGCGTTTTTCGCTCTCCACCCAGAAACGGTGGTTGTGCAGATTAGGCAAAAAACGACGACGCGTTTTATTATGCGCGTGTGATACATTGTTACCTGCCATCGGCTTCTTACCGGTGACCTGACATACTCTAGCCATGGATGACTCCAGTCAAAACTTTAATATAAAGAGAGCTTGTTGATGTTATTTACCGAACAAACTCTGGATATCCGAAAGGGGCGTGATAATACCGGATTCGCCGCCCTGAGACAAGTGATTATGGCCGATTATGGGCTTTTTCATGACTCAGCGCTTCTGGGCAGTGGCGAATGGCCCCGCTTCGCTGTATAGTGGGCAACGATTTTAGCAGCTATTGTCGTGCTAAGCTATTGAAATATAAGATTTTAAAAAGGTTTGGGCTTCGCTCTTGAAGCAGAATATCATGGATATAGTATATATACGCGATTTACGCATCGAAACGGTCATAGGTATCTACGACTGGGAACGTGAAATCAGGCAGACTGTCAGCCTGGACCTGGAGATGGGTACTGACATTCGTCGTGCAGGTGAAACCGATCATATTGACGATACCCTTGATTACAAGGCAGTCTCAAAGCGGTTAATCGATTTTGTGGGTAAATCCGAGTTTCAGCTGGTGGAGGCACTGGCTGAGCAATGTGCGCAGATTGTGCTCAATGAATTTGACGTACCCTGGTTAAAGCTGCGTTTGAGCAAGCCGGGTGCAGTCACCGGCTCGCAGGATGTGGGTGTGATTATCGAGCGCGGTAGCAAGTAACAGAGTCTAGTGAAGCGGCACAGCATAGAGGCATAACGATGGCATGGGTGTATATCAGCCTGGGCAGTAATATCGATCGTGACGAGCTGACTCGCGCAGGTGTGCGTGAGCTACGCGAACGTTATGGTGAGCTGGTACTCTCGTCGGTATA
>JBFHVK010000151.1:0-6938 GCA_041589615.1 Gammaproteobacteria bacterium
GATCATAGCTTCTCATTTTATGATGCTCTCGTAGAGTCACAAACCACCGAAGAAATTATGCTACTCGCGCAGGAGTTTAGCGAGTTAGCACTTGACAGGATTGGCATACTCAAGAAAGTGCTGAGTAACTCGGATATATAATCTTTATTTACTTTTGACTTGTTGAGCATTCAACGGCTTATCCGCTTTTCGCTGTTTTAATTTATTTGCTTTACGACGTTTATTAGTAATTGAGACTGATGAACCAATATGCTCTTCACCACGTGCTTTAGCAAGTTGCATCTGCTTTTCACGTTCCATAAAACGCTGGCGCTGCTCATCGGAAATTTTATCGTAGCAATGCGGACAACTTACGCCCTGCATATATTTTTCACTTTGTTTATCAGATTCTGTAATCGGCAGGCGACAGGCATGGCATTGATCATAACTGCCTTTTTCGAGAGCATGATTCACACTCACCCGATTATCAAATACAAAGCACTCTCCCTGCCATAAAGACTCTTCCTCCGGGACCGTCTCCAGGTATTTCAGAATACCACCCTGCAAATGGTAGACCTCTTCAAATCCCTGCTGCTTTAAGTACGCAGTTGATTTTTCGCAACGAATACCGCCAGTACAGAACATTGCTACTTTTTTGTGTTTGCTGGTATCGAGGTTTTGTTTTACATACTCGGGAAACTCACGAAAGGTGTCTGTTCCAGGATCAATCGCGTTTTTAAACGTACCAATGGCCGCCTCATAACCGTTGCGTGTATCAATCAACATGACGTCCGGATCCGAGATTAGATCATTCCAGTCTTCAGCTTTCACATAGGTACCTACGACATGATTAGGATCTATGCCCTGTACACCCATGGTAACAATTTCCTTTTTCAGTTTTACCCGGGTTCGATAAAATGGCATCGAATCATCATAGGAAACCTTGTATCGAAGATCAGCCAGGCGAGAATCAGATGTTAGCCAGTTGAGTAGTGTATCGATGGAAGATTGAGTTCCAGCAACGGTACCATTAATACCTTCGCTGGCGAGTAATAAGGTACCTTTAACATCATTCTTAAGCATCACGTCTAACAGAGGCTGCCTTAGCGCCTGAAAGTCGTCTAGCTTTACAAAATGATATAAGGCAGCAATAACAATGCGTGACATATCATAAACCTGTACTGCGAGCTGGAACGTAAATCCAGTGCATATTAAACGGCCGCGAATTATACCCGAACAGGCCGTTTTTTGGCAGATTTACTAGCTTCAGCTCGTCTATTTATTAGTATTTTACTAATATAAATGCCTTTTTTTGTCAAAAAGCGTTGAAAGACACTGGTAATAGCAAGATCTGAGCAGATTTACGTCGAATTTCTATGGCTAAATCAGGCTATAATCCACCTGTCTAGTTCACAGCTACTGTATACAATATGCCTTTCAAATGGCCCTTTTTCAGCCTTGACCATAATAAATGCCCGAGTTTAAGCGCTATCTATATTACTGATAAAGCTGGGAAGCCCATGCGTCGACTTAATGAAATAGTTGCCATTGAGGATAAAGGATTAGCTGGAGATCGATACTGCAATAAGACTGGTTACTGGGACCCTGTTGAAGGTTGCCAGGTTACGCTAATTTCAGAGCATGATCTTAAGCTTGCCGGGCGAGGCAATAAACTGGATTTTCATAATGGACAGCATCGTCGCAATCTGGTGGTGAACAACATTAAAACAAAAGACCTTGAAGGTAAGCAGTTTCAAATTGGTGAAGCCATTTTTAGATACGATAAACCTCGACCACCCTGCGGCTATCTCAACAAAGTTGAGGGTCGTGGCATGGCGAAAGCATTAAGTTACAACAGTGGAATATGTATTCGGGTGTTACGCGGTGGCAAACTGTGTACTGGAGAGAAAATCACTATACTCAGCTAAAACCCATACAGGGCAAAGTATAATATTTTTCCCAATTAGAAGGCATACACTCCCGCCGTATTGACATCAGTTGAACTGATCTATCAAATACATACAGCTCTATACGAGCGACATAATTAATGCCACGACTATTAATGCAAATGCAATTGCCTGTATGCTGACACGTGTGAACATCAGTTTTTCGCTATGCTCAGAATCGTACGACCCTCCATGAGCCATTGAACTTAGACCCCAGGCGAGTGTGCCAACTGTTAAAACAAGCGCCATTACAACTGCCATTATTAGTATATCCATAATAATTCCCCCTTTGCGTTTATCATCAACCTGTCTTGCGCAGACTTGCATTGATCTGACTCAACAAATCAACTCAAAGGGACTAAAAGTGGTTATTATGGGAGTGGTATTACTATTAAGAAAATAGATAGCAACTATTTACTACAAACTACTGATTATCCTGCAGGTACTCCCAGGTGATTTCACACTCTCCTATCTCGGTTGCTACATAAGCAGAGTCGCCGGTTATTGTTACCGAGAAATCCATCGTGCGTTCTACCTGATTTGCGAGCGCCTGGATACCTGGCCAGTCGAAGCGAAAAAATGCTGCATTTAACTGGCGAAACTTATTCATATTCTTCTGCCACCAGACATCTGATTTAGCCCTGTCATTAAAGCTGTATACCTTAACCTCTGATGCAAGACGAGTGGATTTCTTAACTCTATCAACAGCAGGCTCACCTACATCAATCCAGAGTGCTATCTGGTCATCCATAGTACGCACCCAGATATCCGGTTCTTCGATGGTGCTTAACCCTCGAGTGAATACAAGATTTTCCTGTGCATTAATACAATAGGCCAGGATACGAGCCATCATACGCTCTACCGTTTCGGAAGGATGTTGTGCAATGGTCAGGTTAAGTGTGTCGTAATAGTCTCTATTAAGGTCCGACAGAGAGATCCTGAATTTATAAATAGTTGGTTTAAGTGCCACCTGAAGTCGCCTTTCAAGCTGTAATCAATAAAGTGGCATTATACGCCTAATCAGCATTCTTTATTTCAAATTTGGCATGTTCTAAGAATTTCGAATAAAGATAAACTGATCTATGACCTTAACGATATTTAATTTATTTCTAATATACTGTAAACGCCATATATTTACTCGCAGCACTACGAATGCCCGAATACCTTAAACGAAGCGTATTGATTGAATATTTTTCAAATAATATGGAATAAATCCAGCACAAACCGCATCACACTCTAGATTGCATAACTAAACACCTGCTGCATAGCATTCATACACAGGCTTACTGCAATCTAATGTGCGTGTTCCAGGCTGTAATGGATTGTTTTGGGTCATTTGTACTTTCCCTTCCTTAATCTACTGGCACATGCGTGCGTAACTATTCAAACCGATCTACGGACAGGTTTATGCCGGATTTAGAACTATCCGTAAGATCTAATTCATAATGCATATGATAAAGGAGTTACACATGTTTAAACCACGTTTTATCATGGCTTTTTCAGCCATATTTATTAGCTTCAACTGTTTTGCACATTCATCCAGCACAGACAAAATCACCCTCATCCATATTGGCGACACACACGGTCAGATTGAGCCCGCCGTGAACGTGCGCAGTGATAATAAAAATAAGGATCTCGAGGGCGGTCTGGCCCGAATGTATACACTGGTTAAGAAAATCCGTAAACGCGCCGAAGCAAAAAATCGCACTCACTTTACATTCATGGTCGGTGACACCGCACATGGTGGAGTTGAGGTCAGCTTTACTCGCGGGAGTGGTATTGTTGATATTTTAAATAAATTTGATATTGATCTTTTCGCACCGGGCAACTGGGAGTTTACATACGGAACCTGTCGATCTAATGAGCTATGGGGGTTTTCAGATACTGCACGAAGTATTCTTAATAGCAACACCCGCATTAAGGCAACCAGTGATGGCACAATTCCACCCTTTCACCCGAATAAGTGTGATTTTTTTCCTGAGCCGGACAAGCTTGCGAACTGGAAAACCATGGCTGCAAATGCCTATATAGATAATGACAGAAATTCAGCAAACTGCCCTGCAGTATCTGAACGAACCCGTTTATTCGACCCCTACTCGATCGTTACAGACCCAAAAACGGGTATTAATATTGGTGTTATCGCATTTACCACAGAACGTGGCCCACGTGTAATTGGCAACCCTGTAGTAGAAGGTATCTGCTTCACCAAAGGCGATGAGGAAATCGTCGAGCTGGTTGAGATCATGAACCAGAAGCGTGCCAAAGGTGAAGTAGACATGGTAGTAATGCTATCGGAACTTAACCTGGCAAATAATCGACGCCTGATTGACCTTGTAGATGACACACTGGGTGCAGGTGGAATAGACCTTGTACTATCTGCTGATATGCACGAACGTACGCGAAAGATTATCTACACTAAAAATGGTACTGCGATGGTTTCTCAGGGCCAGGATGGTTCGCATCTGGGAGAAATTAACCTTATCTTCAAAGACCGTAAACTCAGCAAACTGAAATTCAAGCAACACTCTGTTGAGGAACGTGTAAAAGAAGATAAAGAAATCGCCGAAATGGTCGAAGAAGTACGCGAACCGTTTCTCGAAGGCACCTCAAATGCAAGGCATTTTGTCCATGGAGGTACTATCCCAAAAGACCTGCATGACCCGGACAGGCATTTCCCTGTGGAACAGCCACTTGCTATTGCGGGTATGGACCTGAACCGAAATAATTTCACCCATGAGAAAACCGCTGCGGTTTATGAAGGCACACTGCATTCATTATTTACTGATGCACTTCGTGATACAGGAAAACATCTGATCACGGAGAAATTCCTGAATGGAGAAATGGACTCGGGTAGTGATTTTGAAAGCATGTGTACATGGCATCACGATGACGGAAAATGTCATAGCCCTTTACCAGTACTAGGACTGATTCGCGGATTCCGCTATGCAACCTCGGTCCGCGCTGGTGAACCGATTACCCTGGAAACTCTGTATCATGTCACGCCCATTGGACCCTTTTCTACCATTGGCATAGTGACTGGTGAAGTTTTGCTTGGAAGAGGAGCCGCGAATAACCAGGCACCAACAGCAAATGGTCTGGAGCATGCAGCACATCTTTCACTATCACCAGATGTTCGTCAGTGGGGTGGTGGCTGGTTACAGGCTTATTCAGGCGTGAAATATAGTATCAACCCATATGCAGATAAGGATCAGCGCATTCCGGATGACCAGGTACTCATCGGCACAGACGCTGAAGGATACACACCAGTAGATCCAGGCGGCCGATATATAATCGTTGGTTATGGCTTTAACGATGTAGTATATGGCACAGACTCAGGTGCCAATGAGTATGTCTTCGTAAATAAGCCATTCAAGATGAACCAGGCAGGTGTTAATAATGTCTGGCGTGTTGTTTATGATAATCACAGTTACTCAACCCTGGATAGCACTAACAACCCGCTTGATCTTGCAGCTGTGCCCTTCAGCACCAATGGCAGCAATCCGGCTATCAACTCTTTACCTGTAGTTGACCTCGTAGCAAGGTATCTGCTGAATCATTTCCCGGCCGAACCAGCAACGCTACAGGAACCTGTGTCACGAGTAAATGTACTCTGCCATCAACCCAATATGGCTGATGTGAAGAACACACGTAACAGCCAGGTTCTGGATGCTGACTTTCCCATCGTAGATATCGGCTTCCCTATGATTCAGTCTATTTTCGGTGCCAATAAAAATCTTTTACCTTTCCTAAGTGAAGAAAGGAAAAAAGAGTGTGAGGAAAATGGCATTATAGAACTGGAGTCAGGCCGTATTGAATATACGGGAATGTAATATATAAAAACAGCCACCGGAATTTTCCGGTGGCTGTAAATATAAAATAAACATATCCTGATTTAACAAAAAAAAGGAGCCAGGGATTCTGCTATTTTGCATTTCCCTGACTCCATCTTGTTACCTGCACTTATCCTTTCAGATTGCGATTTATACTGAATCAGTTTTCAGCGTATTGCTACGTCTCCTGATCAGACCAAGTCCGATTAGACCCGTTGCAAATAGAGGTAATGCTGCCGGCAAAGGCACAGGTCGAAAATCAAGGTTATCAAGTATGAGTGCCTGATTCGTGCCTGGCTCGATGACTAACCTGGAAATATTGCCGACTCCTGACAGGCTAACAGAACCAGAACGTTGATCGAAGCCTGCCTGGTTAATGAACAGTCCCGCACCCAGGTAACTAGACATATCCAGCAAGTTATCCAGTGAATCATAAGCCCAGATAGATAAATCACCTCTTGGAGTTGCATAGTCGAAGCTGATATCAGTCACAGCTGTTGAGAAATCCATAACAACTTGTGTCTGTACTCCTTCAAATGCCCCCACATTGATATAATACCCCGATATAGCGGTTCCTACATTCCGAGGGTTAGTTAAATTAACATAGGTTATTCCAGTAGTAGGATCGCTATCATTAATAGTAACACCATCATATTCGGTCGCGATGAAACGATCGACAAGTCCAGTATAGGGTGTCCCAGCCTGATCAGTATCAAAATTGATAAAAACGGCTGAAGCTGAAGAACTCATCAGCAGTGAGCCTGCACAGAAAAGCGTGGTAAGTAAATTTTTCTTAACAGAAAATAACGTGTAGTTTTTCATTTGAATCTCCATTTAGTTTGAATAAAACCTGAGTGAATATCAGGATTAAACATATATTCTGTAGTTCCGGATAATATAAATCGGACAATATGCTGGAAAGCTAAACCCTCAGACTACAGTCTGCGATACTCCTGGCAGAAATTAAAGAATATACCTGTGTATTCTAAAGTCAATATACTTAACACAGATTTTCAATTCATTAGTAATTCAAGAATAATATTATTAATAATCAATAAAAAAGCCTGCATTCAAGCAGGCTCTTTTGCATCTGGCACAGGTGATTATCTACTTATATAAATTGCGTCCAGATCAGTACGGCCAGTGATATAACGGCAATTGCTACAACACCAATTGCGACACA
>JBFHVK010000152.1:0-6908 GCA_041589615.1 Gammaproteobacteria bacterium
ATACAGAACCTATGGCTGCTCGCAAACAGTGGCTTGCGGGCCACCTCAAGGTTAGCGGTCAGTTAATACTGGACAAGGGTGCGAGCAAGGTACTGAGAGAATCCGGGAAAAGCCTGTTGCCTGTCGGCGTAACCTCGGTGACCGGTAATTTTATCCGCGGGGAAATGGTTGCCTGTATCAGCGATGAGGGTGAGGAAATAGCCCGCGGCCTTGCTAACTACAATGCCATTGAGGCGGCCAAGATCTGTGGACGCAGCTCTGCTGAGATTGAAAGCATCCTCGGCTATATCGATGAACCGGAGCTGATACATAGGGATAATCTGGTACTGGTATAACCCCGCATACCCCGCGCTTATCCCCGGCACAAAAAAACCGGCTCAGTTATGAGCCGGTTTTTTCTTATACGGCGAATCACGCCAGATCTGTAAATAAGCCGATTCTGAAATCAGCTTTGATAAACAGATTATGCCATCGCACGAATGCGAGAATTCAGGCGGCTCTTATGACGTGCAGCCTTATTTGCATGTACCAGACCTTTGTTGCACATACTATCGATAACAGGTACCGCTGCTTTGTAAGCAGTTTCTGCAGCTGCCTTATCACCAGCGTCAATTGCATATACCACTTTCTTAACGAATGTACGGTACATAGAAGCCATACCGACATTGCGGGCACGGCGCTTAACTGCCTGACGGGCGCGTTTTTTTGCTTGTGGTGAGTTAGCCAATGTATTCGTTCCTAAAGTGTATCAAAACTATATTTACAGGGGCGCAAATTTTTCCAGTTTACGCCGCTCTTGTCAAGCCTCATTTGCATTAAATATGCATATAACAGACCAGACGTTCAAAATATCTTCATATACAGTAGACTATCCCATTACAACCGCTAATAATACGCTATGGACGATAAAAAAGACTTCCGAGTTAATCTGGGTGATCCAGTGCAACTCCAATTTATACCCGACGACGGCCGTGAAAGGCTAACCGCCAAGGTCGTAGGCCATTACCCCGGAAGCAGCCTCATTATTAGCGCACCTCGCCTCAATGGCAAACTCCCCCTGCTCAAGGAAAACCAGCCCTTTGTGGTGCGCATGTTACAGGGCAACAATGTTTACGGCTTTGAATCAGCCGTACTCAAATACTACAGCGTGCCTTTCCCGCATGTACACCTGAGACATCCCAAAGATGTTGAACGCATCGTAGTACGCGGTTCACGACGTGTTGAAACCGAACTGGTCGTATCGGTATCCACACCCTCACAACCGAATAAATCTATTTCGACATCCATGCTGAATACCAGCGCAACCGGCGCTCTACTTCAGGTAAAGGAAAACCTTGGTCAGCTGGAAGATGTACTGACAATTTCACTTGAGCTAGAAGTGGTTAATATCAAGAAATACCTGCGCATCAAGGCGATTATCCGTAATGTTTCCACGCCAGCCGATCGAGATGACAGTACTGATCAACTGAACAAATATGGCGTACAGTTTGTAGACCTGACAGAAGAGCAGAAGCTCATCGTAAATGCCTATGTTTACGAACAGATTGTCCAGAACCTTGACGACTAGTTACGACAACAGCGGAATGCCCCGGAGAAAGCGCTAACATGCTTCTTAGATCAACGGCCGTTGTTGGCATAATGACGCTTTTATCACGCGTTCTTGGCCTGCTGAGAGACATTATACTCGCCAGTGTCTTTGGTGCCAGCGGTGGTACAGACGCCTTTTTCGTGGCGTTTAAAATTCCTAATTTTATGCGCCGACTGTTTGCCGAAGGCGCTTTCTCACAGGCCTTTGTGCCTGTCTTTTCAGAATACCGTGAAACCCGTAGCCAGGAAGAATTGAAAAGCCTGGTAAACAATGTAGCAGGCCACCTGGGTGGCTTCCTGCTGATACTTAGCATAATCGGCTCACTCGCTTCCCCCTTACTGGTCTACCTGTTTGCTCCCGGCTTCACCGACGAAGACCGCTTTCAGCTAACGTCGGAAATGCTTGCGATTACTTTCCCCTATATTTTCTTTATTGCACTCACCGCTTTCGCTGGTGGCATCCTTAACAGCTTTGGTAAGTTTGCCGTTCCTGCATTTACTCCGGTATTACTTAACCTGTCGCTGATCAGCGCGGCCATCTGGGGTGCGGACTATTTTGAACAGCCGATTATCGCCCTGGCCTGGGGTGTTGCTGCTGCGGGCCTGTTACAACTCGTTTTCCAGCTACCGTTCCTGCTCCAGCTGAAGTTATTCCCCATACCCCGTTTTGAGCGAGCCCATGAAGGCCTCAAGCAAATCAGGAGACTCATGCTGCCCGCCATTATTGGCTCTTCGGTAGCGCAGATAAATCTGCTACTGGACACCATCATTGCTTCATTTCTGGTGGCAGGTAGCGTTTCATGGCTATATTACTCGGATCGACTGGTAGAATTTCCACTCGGCGTCTTCGGCATAGCCCTGGCAACAGTCATCCTGCCCAGCCTCTCGAAACAGCACGCACAGCAATCGGCCGAGCACTTCAGGCATACCCTCGACTGGGCACTGAAACTCACCAGCCTGATAGCAATACCCGCTTCTTTGGGACTACTACTACTGGCAGAACCTCTGCTCGCTACACTTTTTGGCTATGGTGAATTCAGCCAGCACGATACAGAGATGTCTGCGCTGAGCCTGATGGCCTATTCCCTAGGGCTACCCGCATTTATCTATATCAAGGTACTGGCCCCTGGCTATTACGCTCGCCAGGACACACGCACACCTGTACGCATCGGCATAAAAGCGATGATCGCCAATATGTTCCTGAATATTCTGTTTGTGGTACCGCTGGTACTTATGGAATTCACTGGACCACATGTCGGCCTTGCGCTGGCGACTGCAGGGTCCGCCTATATGAACGCCATAATGCTCTATATTGGTCTCAGGAAGCAGGGAATTTATACCCCATCAAATGGCTGGCGCCGCACCATCCTGCAGATCCTCCTGGCCAGCAGCCTGATGTCTGCCTTCCTGCTTTACTTTAATCCACCCGTTAATATCTGGCTGAACTGGCCACTGCTAGAGCGAGTCCCTACATTGCTCGGTTTTGTCACGATAGCCATACTCATTTATGCCGCCACCCTGCTACTCATGGGATTACGCCCACGAGAGCTAAAACATGATATAACTTAAGGTACCGTAACCCCCACAGCGCGGGCGTTATCAGGTATAATTCATGACTTTTTGACGCGGACCACTTTTAATCAATGCAACTCATCAGGGGTTTACACAATCTATCTGCGGAACATCGTGGATGTGCGCTCACTATCGGTAACTTTGATGGCGTACACCTCGGTCATCTTGAGATACTGGGAAACCTTAAACGCGCAGCGGCAGAACGCAATCTGACCACCTGCATAATGAGCTTTGAACCTCTGCCGCAGGAGTATTTCAATAGAGATACGGCGCCTGCAAGGCTATATCGTTTACGCGAAAAGTGGTGTGCTATTGAAGCAGCAAATATTGATTATTTTCTTTGCTGCAAATTTAATTCTGAACTTGCCGGTCTGTCTGCCGATGAGTTTATTGAGCAAATCCTGATTCAGAAACTGGATGTGAAGTACCTGTTAATTGGCGATGACTTTCGCTTTGGACAGCACCGAAAAGGTGACTTTGAAATGCTTAAGCACGCGGGAGAGAAATATGGTTTTGAAGTCCAGAATTCTCCAAGCCATTGCCATAATGATCAACGCATCAGCAGCACTGTTATTCGTCAACTGCTTTTGCATGACGATCTGTCGACTGCGACACAAATGCTGGGACGCCCCTACCAGATTTGCGGGCGAATAGCCCATGGGGATAAACGTGGGCGAACAATTGGTTTCCCCACGGCCAACATAAAATTGCACAGACATGCAACTGCCGTTAATGGCGTATATGCCGTTCACATGACAGGTGAAAATGGATTATCGGCAAATGGCGTAGCCAATATTGGCAAACGCCCAACTGTCGATGGTCACACATTGCAACTGGAAGTTCATCTGTTCGATTTTGACAGTGAACTCTATGGGCACCAGGTGTGTGTAGAATTTAAACACAAGATTCGCGATGAGAAACGTTTTGATTCTTTTGAAGAATTAAAACAACAAATTATTAAGGATAGCCAGCAGGCAAGAGAATTTTTTGCCTGAGCTTTCTGAAAAAAAACACTGTTACAAACGAAACCGATTTTAATTGAGTAGAAACTAACGTGACCGACTACAAAGACACACTTAACCTTCCTGCCACAGATTTCCCGATGCGCGGCAATCTTGCGCAGCGCGAACCTGACATGCTAAAGCAATGGCAGGAAATGAATCTTTACCAGAAAATACGCAAGGCCAGTAAAGGTCGCACTCCTTTCATCCTGCATGATGGCCCTCCGTATGCGAATGGCAATATTCATATTGGTCACGCCGTAAACAAGGTATTAAAAGATATCATTGTAAAAAGCCGCACCCTGGACGGTTATGATGCACCTTACATTCCAGGCTGGGACTGTCATGGTCTTCCAATTGAACTGAATGTAGAAAAGAAAGTTGGCAAACCAGGCCAGAAAATAGATGCCCGTGCATTTCGAGACAAGTGCCGGGAATATGCACAGACGCAGGTGAATGGACAGCGCAATGACTTTATTCGTCTTGGCGTACTGGGTGACTGGGATAACCCGTACCTGACAATGAACTACGATGTTGAAGCTAACATTGTACGTACACTGGGTAAAATTATAGATAAAGGCCATCTGCACAAAGGCAGCAAGCCTGTTCACTGGTGCCTGGATTGCGGATCTGCACTTGCTGAAGCAGAAGTTGAATACGAAGATAAAACATCACCTGCTATCGATGTTGCATTTAAGGCCGTAGATAGCAGTGCCTTTTTCACTGCATGCAATGCTGAAGATAATGGCTTGCCGGTTGCTGTCGTTATCTGGACAACCACCCCCTGGACACTGCCTGCCAATATGGCTGTCTCCCTGCATCCAGAACTGGAATATGTGCTGGTTAAAGCGACAACATCAATTGGTGAAATCAACCTGCTTCTTGCTGACGCACTACATGAAGATGCACTTGAACGATATGAAGCTGGCAAGTTTTCAGTCATTGGCCGCTGCAATGGAAGCTCCCTTGAAAACCAGTTACTACAACATCCTTTCTATTCGCGTCAGGTCCCTGTCATTTTAGGCGACCACGTCACGACAGATGCAGGCACCGGTGCAGTACACACCGCTCCGGGCCATGGCCAGGATGACTATATTGTTGGCAACAAATACGGCATTGAAGTTTATAATCCGGTTGGCAGCAATGGTGTATTTTTACCTGATACCGAACTGTTTGCCGGCTTACATGTGAACAAGGCCAATGATGAAATACTCAAGGTACTCGAGAACAATGGCGCCCTGTTAAAGCACCGCAAACTCAAGCACAGTTATCCGCATTGCTGGCGACATAAAACACCCATTATATTCCGTGCGACTCCCCAATGGTTCATCAGCATGAAGCAGAACGGACTGCGTGATATGGCGATGAAGGCCATCGATGAAACGGTATGGATGCCAGACTGGGGCAAGGCGCGCATCGAAGGCATGGTTGAAAATCGTCCCGACTGGTGTATTTCTCGTCAGCGTACCTGGGGTGTTCCCATCACTCTGTTTGTGCATAAGGAAAGCGGTGAGCTGCATCCTAATACGCAGGAACTAATTGAAAAAGTAGCTCAGGCTATTGAGAAGGAGGGCATCGATGCCTGGTTCTCTCTCGAACCAGAAACCCTGCTCGGAACAGATGCCGCTAACTACGATAAGGTCACCGACACGCTGGACGTATGGTTTGACTCAGGCGTAACCCACGCATCCGTACTCGAGCAACGTGAAGAATTATCCGTGCCAGCCGATCTTTATCTTGAAGGTTCGGATCAGCATCGCGGCTGGTTTCAGTCATCGCTACTAACGTCTGTCGCTATTCGCAACACAGCTCCTTACAAAGCTGTGTTAACTCATGGTTTTACTGTAGATGCAGACGGCAAGAAAATGTCCAAGTCGCTTGGTAATGTTATTCAGCCGCAGAAAATTTTCAGTTCTCTCGGCGCGGATATTTTACGTCTCTGGGTCGCGGCAACTGATTACAGCGCCGAGATGAGTGTATCTGATGAAATACTCAAGCGCATGGCTGATTCATATCGCCGCATCCGTAATACGTCACGTTTTCTACTGGCAAACCTGAATGGCTTTAATCCAGATACCGATATGTTGCCAGAAAACGAAATGCTTGCACTGGATCGCTGGGCGGTTGCAAAAACATTACACCTGCAAAACGATATACTCGCAGCATATAAAGAGTATAACTTCCATATCATCTATCAGAAGCTACATAATTTCTGTGCCGTAGATATGGGTAGTTTCTATCTCGATGTTATCAAGGACAGGCAGTATACAACCCATAAAGACAGCACTGCACGTCGATCTGCACAAACTGCGATTTATCATATCATAGAATCGATGACACGCTGGCTGGCGCCCATACTCAGCTTCACTGCAGATGAAATCTGGAAGCAGATCCCGGGCACTCACGGCGAATCTGTTTTGCTGGAAACATGGTATGACAAACTGTTTGATCTCAAGTCAGATGACACCATGAATTTCGAATTCTGGTCAGACATCCAGGAAACCCGTACTGTCGTCAGCAAGAAACTCGAACAGTTAAGAGTAGATGGCAAAATTGGCTCTTCTCTCGATGCAGAAGTCAAACTCTATTGCAGTGACAAGCTTTACGAAAACTTATCCGCACTTGAAGATGAGTTACGTTTTGTTCTTATTACTTCTTATGCAAGCGTTCTACCCATTAGTGAATCACCCGACTCAGGTGAGAAGTTCACACTGGCAAGCAATGAAATTATCAGTGTTCATGTAGAAA
>JBFHVK010000153.1:0-6894 GCA_041589615.1 Gammaproteobacteria bacterium
ATTTCTTCGGCTTTTGTTTGCAAGTTTGATATTAGATTTATTTCAACTTCATTTTGAGGTCTGTTATGTATTAACGTTCTGAGTTTTTCTATTTGTAAAAGTATTTCATTGTGTGTTTTCTTGACGGATAGAATAGAGTCTGAATGTTCTCGAACCCAGTTAGAGGAAACCGATAATTCGCCAGCGAGGTGAATCAGTTTATTTATTCTGCGCGAGTCAACGCGAATAATACTATCGGTGGATGCATCTTTTACTGCCTGTTTTTGAGGCTTGGTAATATTGTCCTGGCGGACGACGACAGGATTAACAGGTTCAGCATTGTTTTTTATGGCCGTCAGGCTGGTAATTAACGAATTGATGTTCTGGTTGTTTGACTGGCTCCAGGTGCTAGCGTCAGCTGCGCTGATATCGATAATTGTTTTAAGGATATCAGTGCAGATGAATATCTGGTCAATGTGATCTCTTTTAATGGAAATTTGCTGATTCTGTGCGGCAACAAAAACATCTTCCATTATGTGAGATAATTTGACTACACTATCAAAGCCAATCATGCGTGCAGCGCCCTTGATTGAATGTGCAGCTCGCATTATTGCTTCGAGTGAATCGGCATCGTTGTCATTCTTCTCTAGTAGAAGTAAATTATCATCAATTGTGCTGAGACTATTATCCAGTTCTGTTGAGAACAGGTCAAACATGTGCGGGTCGATATCGTTGTGGATAATGCTACTGTCGGCAATGGCTGGTTCCTGACTGTTTTCTGTTGTATTGTCTACTGTCTCAGTTTCTGGAATAGCCCCGTCTGATGCCGGTATCTCATTGTTCAGATTTTGTACACATAAATTAATTTCATCCTGTAATTCTTTTTCAGGGTTATTTAAATGCTCTGCTTCAAGGTTTGATATCTTCAGTAGAAGTTCTTTGGCGGCTAGCAGTTTATCGATTGCGCCTGTTTCTAATTTCGTGGCGCTCAACTTATATCTATTTAGTAGCTCATCTATTGCATCAATGACAGGGAGAATGATGTTGACCTTAACCAGTTTGACTGCGCCACGTATCGCTCTGCTGATTCCCTGTAATGTCTGGAGGTATGTGTCTATGTCAGATTCAGGCGAAGATAAGGCTGAGTGCAGTTTTTTAGATTGAGTGTCTATCTCTATTTTAAATAGATCTAGCATCGATTCGTTGATATTTTCTTTTGTGCTCATATTAGATATTGTTGTGCAGTGCAGTAAATAACAGGTCATTGTCTATTATGCCGACATCATAGTCCTTGTATCGGATAATGCCTTTAAGAAAACAGGATGTATCTTTTTTGAATGTGCTTGGCGTGCTCATCATTTCATTATTGTCATAATGAATTATTTCCCTGACCTCGCTTACAGGGAAGGCGAATAGTTCATTATCATCTTCTATTACGATATATCGTTCATGACTATGTTTGTTGTCCAGCTCGCTTCTATCAATCTTGAATAGATAGCCAAGAGATACATTAAGTAATAAAGCGCCACGAACATTAACCAGGCCGCGTAATACGTTATTTTTTCTGTGTGGCAAACTATGGTGTTTGTCGCAATGTGTAATTTCCCTGACATATCTTGAAGCCATGGCGAACCACTCATCACCCATTCGAAATACAAGTGCAGACTTATGATGGCTCTCTGAGTGAATTCTGGGTTTGCTTAAATTTTGCTTCCATTCTTCCAGGTATCCATCTTCAGCATCTCGACCCAGTAAAAGATGGCCGGCTTCACTATATATTTCGCAATTATGACAATGAATTAATTCATTAAGCCGTTCGCAGCGAGGTGAGTGATTACCCCATACACCTATCGTATTCCAGCAGTCATTAATATTCTTTCTGCTCATTGCTTATTCATCCTGGTTTTCTGGAGCAGCGCGTCTGGCTCGATTTTTAAAAAGTTCTGCACTATTGATATCGCCACGTGATTTCAGTAATGAGGCCATCTGTGAAAGAGATGGATAATGCTTTGGATTTAGATAAAGTGCTTTTCTGAAGTAGACTTCGGCCTCATTAATGTTGTAGCGACTGAATTCAATCAGTCCCAGGAGGTAATATGTTTCAGGATTGTTGTTACCTTCTTTTAGAAGTTGGTTGCATATTGTTTCTGCTTTATCAAACTGCTTTAGATCAGCAAGCTGTATAGCCTCTTCTATAGTAGGCCCTGTAGGCTTCGTTGATGTTCTTTTTGCTGCGGCCGGGGTGATTGCCCTTATAAAGTTAGAGACCTGTCTTGTTGGTACTTTTGAGCTGATGGCTTTTATATGATTTGTTACACTATTAATCGCGTTCGAATCGAACAGACGTTTTACTCCACCTGTTTTAAGCTCAGGGTTGTCCGTTCTTTTTAGTGCAAAGCCATTCTTCGATCCAGTGTTAACGAGTTTTTTCGAGGGCACTGAGCCAAACTCTGAGTGACCTATAAAAAGAAGGCCAGTTAATTTCATTGCTTTAATAAGTTGATCGAATGCGGTTTTCTTGGTGTTTTTATCAAAATAAATTAGCAGGTTCCTGCAGATTATCACATCATATATCTGCTGATTAAGGCAGCCTGGTTTTAATATGTTTTTTATACTGAAATTTACTCTATTTTTTATTTTATCTGAAATGCTAAACAGGCCATTGTTCTCAATAAAATACTGGCTCTGATAGTTTATATAGTCTTTGCCGCGAAAGGAATTGTTGCCGTAATTCCCTTCCCTCGCTTTTTCTATGGCTCGAGTGCTTACGTCGCTGGCGTCTATAGCGAAGGCATCTTGTGGAATGTTGTTATTCAGTAAATACATTGCAAGTGAATAAGGCTCTTCACCACTAGAGCAGGGCAGGCTAAGTATTTTATAGATGCTCCCCGGACTGTTATGTATGTGCCTGGAGATATTCTTATATATAAATTCATATGGAGTTATATCTCTAAAGAACCAGGTTTCAGGTATGACCGAATCTTCTATGAGCTCATTTAACTCGGTTGCATCAATGTTTATCAGGCGGTAATACTCATTCAGGTCAGCGATTCCATGCCTGGCCATGCGCTGTAGTACA
The DNA here is from genome assembly GCA_041589615.1 of Gammaproteobacteria bacterium. GTDB lineage: Bacteria > Pseudomonadota > Gammaproteobacteria > SZUA-229 > SZUA-229 > SZUA-229. Next base: position 3,059 of record JBFHVK010000153.1, read on the forward strand.
GTCTGCTCAATAGTCGATTTGCCAATGGTGTTAATATCAAGGCCTATTCTTCGTTTCAGTATGAGCTGTATGTTTTCAAGTACATCATTCATTGGCTTGGTCTGGTTATTAGCTGGCTACTTATCGAATAGGGTAATACCTTGAGTGTGTCGATTAGCTGAATGATGTTATTGTTATGTTTGAATATTTCGCCAAGAAATTCGTTTTCTGGACTCCTGATGCCGCTGCTTTCAATGTCTTCCTGGTTGCAGTGAGTTACATCCGTTACTGATTCTGCGATCAGACCAACAGGCCTACACTCGTTTTTATCAGTCCTGAAATCGATAATAATTATTCGACTACTCAGATTTTTTTTACAGCTTCGGTTTTCAAATAGTTCACACAGATCGATAACGGGTGTTGGGTTACCTCGGTAATTGAAAATACCCTTTATACTGTTCTCAACCAGTGGCACTTTCTCGAGCTGTATTAGTGGAACGATTTCAATGACCTGAGATGCCCTGATGGCATAATGCTCTTTACCGATATTTAGATTGAGAAGTAGCATTACCCTGTCACTTTGAATATAGAAACCCCTTGCTGTAAACCACGCGCTGCTTCTTTAAGTTGTTCTACAGAGTGATTGGATAATCTAAGGGTTTCAGCAGTGGTCTGGGCCATTTCATTCAGCTGTATCATGCTTTCCTTGATCTGTTCAGCACCTTCTGCCTGTAAACGTGTACCTTCGTTAACAGTTTCAAACCTGGGCAGCAACTCCTGTACCTGTTCGATTATGTGTGTGAGTTGAGCGCCAACGGTCGCAACATCGGCGACACCCCGGTTAACTTCTTCTGTAAATTTATCCATGCTCATTACACCTGCGGTTACCGCACTGAGCATGTCCTTAACCATCTGTTCAATATCCCAGGTGGCAACGGCTGTCTGGTCTGCAAGGCGACGAATTTCTGTTGCGACTACAGAAAAGCCCCGGCCATATTCACCGGCTTTCTCTGCTTCAATCGCCGCATTCAGTGACAACAGATTAGTCTGGTCTGCCACTCGATTGATGGTGGTTACCACAGTATTAATGTTGTCTGCTTTTTCACTTAGTACGGCGAGTTTTGATGAAATTGATTCAGTTGCCAGCTGCATCTGGTTCATGGTGTTTTCCATCGAAGTAAGTGCCTTGTGACCATCACTTGCCGAAATGCTGGTATTCTCGGCAACTTTTTTCACTTCTTCCATGGTGTATAAAAGCTCTTTACCAGTGGCCGATATCTCGGTTACCGTCGACATGATCTGGTTCGTGCTAGCAGCCTGTTCAGCAACCGTTGCTTCCTGCTCCTTGGCATTAGCAGCTATTTGCGTAGCCGATGAGGTGACCTGTATGCCGGATACCTGAACCTGTTTAACGAGATTATTCAGGTTTTCCAGCATGGTTTTTACACCTGCCGCCACCTGTGAAATTGAGTCATTGCCAGAAAAGATCATCATTTCTGATGTCAGGTCGCCTTCTGCCGCGGTGGATACCACGTCCAGGACAAAGTCAGCCTTGCCTTCCAGGTCAGCATTGATTTCTTTTTCATGATCCACAATGCTGTCCATTTCAGAAGACAGTTGGTGAAAGTTTTCGATGATCTGGTTTATTTCTGAGGTTTCTTCATGCAGCTTCAGCATCGTGTGGTCGCTGTTGTCCTGGGCAAAATTATGCATGGTGGTCGATATGGTATCCATGCCGCTTTGCACTGCATTTAGTAACGGCTGTGTGATATTTAGCTGAATTATATAAAAAAGCGCGAGGATCATCGCCATCACGATGAGGATAAAGATACTCGATATTTCCAGCGTTCTACTTTCCTGTATTAGATACACAAGTATTACGCCGAGGAATATCTGCGGCAAAGTAAACAGGATGATAAGTCGCTTTTTAATCGAATAGGCATTAAAGGCCTGTATGAGGTTATTCATAGTGATGTGTGTGAATCCCTGTGAAGCTCGACAGCGGCTAATGGATTTAGCGTAAGTCTATGATTATGTTATAGCTTATATGTAGCAGGTTTTCGAGGAAGGGCAAGTTTTGAGGGTGTATCTACTGTATTTAATTAACCGCTGGAGAATGGCTGATTAGCAGGCACGGAGTATCATTCCGTGCCTGAAATCCAGGTGCCTAACCTGTATTACGCATACCGGCGGCCACTGCGCTAATGGTACGTAGCAGAGGGTTGAGCCATACGCTCTGTTCCTGCTCGGTAGCCTGCTCATCTCGGAAGCGTTTCAGCATCAGGATCTGGATGTGGCTGAGTGGGTCCAGGTAAGGGTCGCGTCGCTTCAGTGAAATGGCCAGTGACGGAGTGTCAGCAAGAACTTCATCCTGGCAGGTAATCGCCAGGATATTTTTCACTGTGCGTTCGTGCTCGTTATAAATCATGCTGAATACGCGCTGCTCGGTATCCTTGTCTTCACACAGGTCTGAATATTCTTTTGCGGTCGACATATCGGCTTTTAACAGGGCCATCTGGGTGTTATTCAGCATAGCCTTGAAGTAGGGCCAGCTCGCATTCATTTCCTGCAGTAATTTAAGGTTCTCTTCCTTACCATCGATAAAGCTTTCCAGTGCAGAGCCAATGCCGTACCAGGCGGGCAGGGTGGTCCTGGACTGCGCCCAGCCAAATACCCAGGGAATGGCACGAATAGAAGCCTTGGAACGGTTTGCCTTGCGATGTGAAGGGCGAGAACCAATATTCATCAGGCCAATTTCGGTAACTGGTGTGGTTTCATAAAAGTAATCGAGGAAACCTTCGGTGTTGTCCGTCAGTTCACGGTAGGCGGTTTCACCCACTTCGGTCAGCTTCTGCATCATCTGCAGGTATTCAGGCTTCGCTGTAGTCTTCTTATCGACAATAACAGAGCGACTGGCTTTTAGCAGGCCGGATACACCCATGGTCAGCTCATAGATGGCCGTTTCCTGGTTACTGTATTTGTATGAGAGAACTTCGCCCTGCTCGGTAAACTTGATCTGGCCATGTACCGTGCCTTCCGGCTGTGACAGGATGGCATCGTGAGTTGGGCCGCCGCCGCGACCAATGGTGCCACCACGACCGTGGAACAGGCGGCAATCAATACCGAACTGTTCGGTAAGGCGAATAACTTTCTGCTGCGCATCGTAGAGGTTCCAGGAGGAGGCCATAATGCCACCATCTTTACAGGAATCGGAATAGCCCAGCATGGCTTCCTGTAAATTGCCGGAGGCTTTTAGCAGTGAGCTGTAAACGGGGTTTTCAAACAGTGCCCTGAGGACGGTTTCGATATGCTCGAGGTCTTCGATGGTTTCGAATAATGGTGAGATGCGAATATTACAGAAGGCCTCACCATTTTCATCCTTGCCAGCCAGGTTTGCCAGACTCGCCAGCCACATCACTTCCAGCACATGACTGGCTGCGTGTGTCATGGAAATCACATAGTTACCGAATGCGCGTGGCGAAATTTCTTCGCTCATCTGGGTCATTAATTCGAATACTGTAACCGTTTCACGATTCAAATCATCCAGCTGTTTCTTGTCGAGTGTAAATTCAGGCGGATTTTCCAGGTAATCGGAGAGCAACTGCTGGCGCTGTTCTTCGTCCAGGCTGTTGTAGTCTGGTGCCTTGTCGATCTGCTTGATAATTTCAGCAACGGCATCGGTATGACGAGTCGACTCCTGGCGGATATCCAGTTTTAGCAGGAAGAAGCCAAAGGTCTCGGCAACGCGGATAAGGTCTTTCAGGTCACCATTAGCGATATTTTCATCATTATGGCTAATCAGTGACGTACGGATCAGTTGCAGGTCATTTAAAAACTCGTGCTCAGACGGGTAGGCG
>JBFHVK010000154.1:0-6886 GCA_041589615.1 Gammaproteobacteria bacterium
AAAGTCAGGCCGAAAACAATAATACTTGCCATTGGCTTAAGCATTTCAGAGCCCTCATTGAAACCAGCGGCCAGGGGTAACATTCCAAATACACTAGTCAGGGTCGTCATCATTATTGGGCGTAGACGTAAACGTGCGGCTTCAATAATAGCCTCTAGTATTTGCAGGCCCTGTCGTCGACATATTTCAATCTGTTCTACCAGGACAATTGAATTGTTCACGACAATCCCGGCAAGCATGATCATTCCCAGTCGTGCAGGCATACTTAGCTGGTTTTCAAGATAAAGTTCCAGTGCAAGATAAACGCCTATCAGTGAAAAAGGCACACCCAGAATAATGACAAGCGGGTTAACCAGCGATTCGTATTGCACTGTCATTACGACAAACACAAGGAAAATTGCCAGCGCCAGTAGTATGTTGCTAATGTTTTTACCCTGTTTGAGAGATTCGAGAGCGCCGCCATCATAGACGATATAGCCATCGGGAATATTCAGTTCATCGACTCTCTGCATTACTTTTTTCATTAGTGAAATATAATCGACATCATCGTCAAGCGAGGCGGAAATTTCATTGATACGTAGCTGGTTATCGCGTTTGATTACACTGGGTTCTGGCGAGATGCTTATTTCAGCAACATCAAACAGCCGAATACTCTTCTGCTCGTCGAGGGTTATAATGATATTTCTGATATCCTTAACGCTGCGTATTTCATCTCGTTGCATACGTATTCTAATGTCGTATTCCTTATCACCCTCAATAAATCCGGTGGCTACCTGTCCATTCAATGCAAGCTGTATAGACTCTCCAACAGCGGCAGCACTGACACCCAGATCAGCAGCACGTTCACGATTTATGCGGATTAGCAGTTCGTTGCTCTGTTCTTCATAATTGTGACTTAGATTTTTAAGTTCAGGCAGGTCGTTAATACGGCTAATAATCTGCTCGGCAATTTCATTAAGCTGGTCGAGTTCTGGGCCCTGAATACGTAAGCTGAAGTCGTCATCACCTGAACCAAGCCGGATACCACGCACACCCTGTACACGGGTATTTATTTTATAGCCTGGTAGATACAGGTTCCTGATCGCCTTGTTAATTTTTTCAGACCAGGTTTTACTGCTTACACCGCCACGTTCTGACATTGGCTTTAACTGTACTGAAATTGAACCGCGATTGCTTCGCTGAAACTGTGAACGACCAAATACGAAGCCACCAGAGCTAACAAATGTGCTTTGTACTTCTGGTTGTTGCAAAATTAGTTTTTCAATTTTTCGCAGGTTGCTATCGAATTCTTCAAGCCGTGTGCCAGGCTCGGTTGTAATGCTGATGCTTATGTTGCCTTCGTCCATACTTGGAAAGAAAATTTCTTTTGTCTGCAATACCTGATAAATGCTAAACGATAGAACGGCAGTGAAACTTAAAAGTATAACGACTCGATATTTAAGGCAGGCTGATAACAGACGCTTATAGTTATGCTGCAAACTGGAAAGCAATAGTGGCTGTTGTTTTATTTCGGTGGGTATTTTTGCACCAAGTGCAGGTACCAGGGTAACTGCAACAATTAATGAGGCGATAATCGCTGCACTTAGTGTGATGATCAGTTCGCTGAATAAAAGCCCAATAAGACCACCTATAAACAAGAAGGGTAATACAGCAACAAGGTTAGTTGATGTTGATGCGGTAATTGCACCGGTAACTTCAGTTACTGCATTTTTAGCGGCCTGCAGTTTTTCTTCGCCCTGCGCCTGATGACGTGAAATATTCTCCAGCATTACAATTGTGTTATCGACAAGTAGCCCTATACCCAGTGCCAGACCACCCAGTGACATTATATTGAGTGTCAGGTTGCCCAGGTTCATGATCAGGAAGGTAATAAATATTGCCAGAGGTATGGCGGTAGAAATAATCAGTGTTCGACGAATATCTCGCAGGAAAAAATACACTACCAGCATGGCGAGTAATGCCCCTGTCAGTGCAGCATAGCCGGCATTTTTAAGTGCCTGGCTTACGTAAACAGACTGGTCGCCTACGACTTCAACCGTTATGTCTTCGGGTAACAGGTTTTGTGATCTGAACCAGTCAAGCTGCTTATGTACTGCATCTGCAACATTAACAGTATTCGCATCTGGCTGTTTTTGTACTGATAGTTTCACACCAGGGTTGCCATTCAGGCGAATACGCAAGTCCTCATCCTGATGTGCGTCGATGATTTTTGCGACATCACGGAGTAATACGCTTTCATCGATGGTGCTTTGATCCGGGTGGCGTAGCGGTAAATTAGCAATATCCTCGATAGATTCGAAGCGAGCTTTGGTACGCGCACTCATTTTTCGCGTATCCATATACAGCACACCAGCTGATATATCCTGATTTTCACTGCGTAGCAGAGCCTTGATGTCGCTAATTTTGAATCCGGCAGCGGCAAGTTTTTCCTGGTCAATAATCACCTGGATTTCTCGTATCAGGCCGCCACCGACTTCAGTTGAAGCAACACCGTCTATATTCAGGAACCATTTGGAAAACTCGTAATCGACCCAGCTACGTAATTCCACAGGATTACGCGTATAAGAACTTACTACCAGCTCCATAACAGGAATTTGTGAAGGGTCGCGTTTATAAATAACCGGTGGATCTTCAGTTTCCGGTAAAAAGCGTTTTGCACGATCCAGTCGATTGCTGGCATCCTGTAGGGCACGATTGATATCGGTGCCATAGGGAAAACTCAGGTTAACTGCGGTGCGACCTTCTGATGTATCAGACTGTACCCGGGTCGCCCCTTCGGTAATCGCGAGCTGTTCTTCCAGCTGCCGAGTGAAACGATCTTCCATGATTTGTGCCGGTGTGCCAGATTCGATAATGCGCACACGGACTTCTGGATAAATGATATCGGGCAGTAGATTAACGTTAAGTCGATCAAAGGAAAACAGGCCAGTCACAACCACAGTTAATGAAAGCATTATCACAGCAATCGGCCGATTTATAGACCAGCTGGCTAGTCCGCCTGTACGCTGTGGGGTGCTCATCTGGCTGCTGCTTTGATATCTGGGCTGGCAGTTTTGACGTCCATTTTTTCTTTTAAGCCGAAAAAGCCCTTGTTAATAATGGTTTGCTGGTCTTCAAGACCATCGACGACTTCAACAAGTTCACCCTGTTGTATCCCCAGACTGATATTGACACGAATGGCCTGGTTATTAATTACCGCATAAACAAAGCTGCCTTTCTTATCATGGCGAACCGCATCATAAGGAATCATTAGTCGTGCTGTACTGGCAGTAGCAATGGTGACTCGGCATAATTGTCCGGGAAGTGCTCCTGCAGGGACAGGGTTGAGGGTGATTTCTATAATGCCTTTACGCGTGTTTTTATCAATCGAGGGGTAAATGCGTGCAATGCTGCCACTAAATGTTTGTTTGCCCAGTGCGTCAATAGAAATATTGACACTATTACCGGTTTTTATCGCGGGTAATAATAATTCACTCAGGTTGATTTCGGCTTTTAGTGTACTGGTATCAATAATACTCAAAATATGTGTATATAGAGGGATGACATCACCCGGTTCTACCAGACGTTCCGAAATAGTGCCATCCATAGGTGCAGTGATTCTGGTGTGGGTAAACTCGGTTTGTTTCAGTTGTAGCTCAGCGGTGGCAATATCCAGCTGAGTTTTTGCCTGTGCTATCTCACTCTCAGAAGCCATTTTCTTCGGTGCCAGCTCCTGCAGGCGATGTAAATCCAGTTTGGCCTGCTCCAGTGAAGCACGGGCTTTCTGTAATTCAGCCTTTAATCGTGCATCATCAAGTTGTGCGAGTGTTTGTCCCTGTTTCACAATATCGCCGGGGAATACCGGTAAATCGGTCAATAAGCCTTCAGTCTGATTGATAATGCGTACTTCTCGAACGGGTTGTAATGTGCCGGTAATAGTGCGTTTTATAGAGATGTTCTGATAACTGGCCTTTACCGTCTCGACCAGATGAGCTGTTTTTTTGCGCTTGGAAGCACCTTTATCACCATCTTCACAGGCTGTTAGCAGAAACAGGCTGAGAAAAATAAATAGCAGCGAAGTACGGGTAAAATCGGAAAAATATAAAGACATAAAGTTTATAGGGGCTAATGCCCGCTGTTTTGACAGTTGATTGTATACAGATTGTATATAATATGTGCGATTAATCCAGCTTAATAATGACACTGCATGTACGTACGAAATCGCCCAACAGAAGCCCCGCATACAGAACGTAAAGACCTCACCAACCTGAAACGCATGATGCCCTTTTTATGGAGCTACAAAGGGCGTGTGCTACTGGCGCTGGCATCGCTTATGCTCGCCAAGGTGGCAACTGTAAGTATTCCACTGATATTGAAAGATATTGTCGATTCTCTGGATGTCACTATCGAAAAAGCGGCAGATATTTCTCAAAACATTCCTCTCGAATTACCACTTGTGCTGCTACTGGGTTATGGTGCATTACGTTTGATGAATGTGCTGTTTAATGAACTTCGAGATGCAATTTTCTGTCGTGTACGTTTTCGTGCAATGCGGAATATATCCACTCAGGTTGTTAAACATTTATATAAGCTGTCATTGAACTTTCACCTTGAACGTAAAACCGGTGGTATTTCCAGGGATCTGGAGCGAGGCGCAAGAAGTCTTTCGTCGATCCTGAACTATCTCACCTTCAATATCATTCCCACGCTCACCGAGTTTGCGCTGGTAGCGATTATTCTGTTTGGGCAATACGATGCGAAATTTGCGTTGATTACCTTTGCTACCGTCATGATTTACCTGGCATACACCATGGCACTCACAGAATGGCGCATGCATTTTCGCCACGAAATGAATGCACAGGATTCGGAAGCGAATTCACGAGCAGTAGACGGACTCATAAATTACGAAACCGTAAAATATTTTAATAATGAAAGTTATGAAATAAATCGTTACAACAATACGCTTGAAAAATGGGAAGACTCAGCAGTAAAGAGTACCAGTTCGATGGCGTTGTTGAATTTTGGTCAGGGTGCAATTATTGCTGTCGGCGTTACCATTGTGATGATCTTTGCTGCTCAGGGTGTAGTGGATGGCAATATGAGCCTGGGTGACCTGGTGCTGGTAAACACCATGATGCTTCAGCTATTTATTCCGCTGGGTTTTCTCGGCATTATTTATCGATCGATGAAACACGCGCTGGCAGATATGGACCTGATGTTCAAGCTGCTGGATAACACACCGCAGATACAGGATGTATCAGATGCAAAAACGCTGCATGTTAAAAATGCGCATGTGGAATTTAAACATATCGAATTTTCCTATAATGAAGATCGCCAGATATTGCATGATGTGAGCTTCGATATTCCAAGTGGCCATAAAGTCGCCGTGGTTGGTCCATCAGGAGCCGGTAAGTCGACGCTGGCAAGACTGCTATTCCGCTTTTACGATGTTACTCAGGGTGAAATATTGATCGACGGGCAGGATATTCGTAATGTTAGCCAGGCAAGCCTGCGAACGCATATAGGAATTGTGCCGCAGGATACCGTTCTGTTTAATGATAGCATTTTTCACAATATTCAGTACGCACGCCCTGGTGCAACAGAAGGTGAAGTACGTCATGCCGCCAAACTGGCGAATATCGATGAATTTATACAGGACCTGCCAAACGGTTATGACACGATCGTTGGTGAGCGTGGATTAAAACTCTCTGGCGGTGAAAAACAACGCGTCGCCATTGCGCGGGTGATCCTGAAAAATCCACGCATACTGATATTCGACGAGGCCACATCTTCATTAGATTCACATTCGGAGCAGATTATCCTCAGCTCATTACGAGAAGTTGCCGAAGAGCATACCACTCTGGTAATCGCTCACCGTTTATCCACAATTGTAGATGCCAATAATATTATCGTGCTTGAGCAGGGCAGGATTGTAGAGCAGGGTACACATCAGGAATTACTGGATAAGGGTGGTTTGTATGCGAATTTATGGATGATGCAGCAGGATGAGGATAATGGTTTGAACTAGCTGATGTGTTAACTGGTTACAACTTCAGCTGATATCTGTGGTGAGTATAAGTTATAACGTGACGTGATCCACCTGATTCGTTATTATTGCCGTGTGAGGCGTGTCACTGGACAGGCATGCTGTAAATGTATCGCTCATGACGTTATAAGCGCTGAGCAAACAGATAATTAGCACTATATTAGCGAGATTTGATAATGACAACACGGGTTTTCTCAGTTGCCAACCAGAAAGGAGGCAGTGGCAAAACTACACTGTCCATGAACTTTGCAGCTGGTCTTTCCCAGCGTGGCAGAACCCTGGTGATTGATGCCGACCCACAGGGCTCAGCAAGCCAGTGGTGTAGCCTGGCCTCTGATAAACGGCCATTTCCGGTATCTGTAATTTCTGTGGGCGGCAACCTGACACATGAAGTAGATCGTTTCAGCCGTGATTATGACTATGTCATAATCGATTGCCCCCCAACCCTCGAGACTGAAAACACCCAGAAGGCAATGATGGCTGCAGACACTATATTAGTGCCAGTATTGCCATCTCCAATCGATCTATGGGCGAGTGTCCGTCTGGCAAATGCAATCGAGCAGATTAAGCAGGGTAAACCGCAGCTGGAAGCGCATATTGTTATTAATCAGCTTGAACCTCGGAGTGCGCTTTCACGCGCTATGAAAGAGGCACTGGCAGAATTTGATATTCCTGCACTCAATGGCGGTTTACGTAGGCGGGCAATTTATAGAAATGTAGCTATTGAAGGTAGTAGTGTGTATTGTGTCGGCAAACAGGGGCAGGCAGCTGCTTCCGAACTTGAAGAGATTATTGAGGAGCTATTATAACCATGAGCAATATTTCATCTAAACTGGTCAATAGTGTGCGTAACGCTATGGA
>JBFHVK010000155.1:0-6789 GCA_041589615.1 Gammaproteobacteria bacterium
CAGAAAATTACACGCATTGGCCAGCAACTTTCACGCCTGCCCATTGACCCGAAACTGGGCAGAATTCTAATCGAAGCCACTCAGGAAAACTGTTTATCAGAAGCACTTATTATCGTTTCTGCTTTATCTGTTCAGGATCCTCGTGAACGCCCAATGGACAGACAACAGGCTGCAGACGAAGCCCATAAAAAATTCTCGGACACTCGCTCAGATTTTATCAGCTGGCTTAATCTCTGGAATCATTTCTCACAGCAGCGCGAAGCATTATCATCCAGCAAATTGCGCAAATGGTGCAAGGACAATTTCATTTCCTGGATGCGTATGCGTGAATGGCAGGACACACATCGCCAGATTCAGAAGATGTTACGTGATACGGATTATAAATTTAATTCCACTGATGCAAAATATGATGCATTACATCGTGCAATCCTGAGTGGCTTTCTTAGCAATATCGGCTTCAAGGAAGAAGGCCATGAATATCAGTCTTGCAGGCAGAGAAAATTTCATATCTTTCCCGGCTCTGATCTTTTTAATCGAGGACCTAAATGGGTGGTCGCTTCAGACATTGTTGAAACACAGAAAGTTTATGCCCGCCACCTTGCCAGAATTGAACCACAGTGGATATCAGAAAAGGCTGCACACCTGATTAAACATAGCTACACCAGTCCGCACTGGGAGAAAAAATCATCCCAGGTTTCAGCAACACGCAAATCAACATTATTCGGACTGCTTATCAATCCGGGCACAAAGGTCAACTACGGCCCCATTAATTCTCAGGAATCACGCGAGATATTTATTCGAGAGGCACTAGTGCAGGGCAATTTCGACTGCAAGCATGACTTTTTTATTCACAACCGAAAACTTGTTGAACAAATTGAAAACCTTGAAGCCAAGTCGAGGAGACAGGACATCCTCGTTGAAGAAGAAACAATTTATAATTTTTATGACACGAATTTACCTGACGACATTTACAGTGGTCCACAACTAAACCGCTGGGTAAAACAGAACGATACATCGATACTTAAACTCAGTATCGATATACTAATGCAACAGGATGCTGATCATATTAACGCCGATCAGTTCCCTGACACCCTCACGATCAATTCAATTCATTTCCCGATTGAGTATCACTTCGACCCTAGCCATCACTGTGATGGTATAACGCTTATTACACCTGTTGCAGGACTCGCATCGCTTAATACACAGATGTGTGACTGGCTGGTGCCTGGCATGCTACTGGAAAAAATAACCGAACTCATACGTTCGCTTCCCAAAAAGCTGAGAAAAAATTTCGTCCCTGCTCCTGATTTTGCAAAAGCCTGTTTAGACGCACTTGTTGCTGGCGAGAATAACCTTACCATTTCTCTGTCTAACCATCTGCGAAAAATGACCGGTGTTGATATTCCTTTCGATGCCTGGCAGCCACATCAACTAGCTGATTATCTGCTACTAAATTATCGTGTTATTGATAACGATGGAAAAGTTCTCGCTGAAAATCGAGATCTTAACAAACTACAACAACAGTTTTCAGATTATACGCAGGTATCACCCGTACAGGCGGAGTCTCACGAATTAGAGGCTGACAATGTTGATTATCATATTTTAGACAATCTGCCCGAATGTATTGATATCAACAATAATGGCATTACTATCAAAGCCTATCCCACTCTGACAGTACAGAACAAACAGGTCAATGTACGTATTATTCACTCAAGGGATGAATCTATCGAACTTCAGCGTGAGGGCATGAGGCAACTGTTCATCAATGCGCTTTCACAGCCGTTAAGACATTTAAAATCAACTCTTCGAAATATCCAGACCCTGTGCAACAGATACACACCTATAGGTAGTTGTGACGAACTTAAACAGCAGCTTATTTATCGCATGATCGATACGCTTTTCACCCGGCATATGCCTGAAAGCAGCGCCACATTCGAGAGCTTGCTAGATCAGCAGCGAGGAAATATGGATGAAGAGCTAAATAAAATACTTAAACAGATCGACATCATACTGGCGACTTATCAGCGCCTGTATCGCCAGTTAAAAAATCCTCCATTACACTGGCTGGATGCAATGACTGATATTCAGGATCAGTTAAATCATCTTCTTGGAAAATTTTTCATTGTGACTACCAGCGACCAGGCTTTTTCTGATTTGCCGCGTTACCTCATGGCTATCGAAAAAAGACTGGAAAAAATTCAGCAGAATCCTGAACGTGACCGAAAAGCAAGGCTCGAAATTGCGTCGCTCTGGTCTGATTATAAAAAACGCAATGAGCAGCTCACTAAAAATAACCAGCATTCTGCTCAACTTGAAGAGTATCGCTGGCTATTGGAAGAATATCGTATATCCTTATTTGCACAGGAAATAAAAACCCGCGTGCCAGTCTCTTCGAAAAGACTGAGAAAGGCATGGCTGGAGATTTCAGATGCTTGATCTGCTTCAATGTTCCGGCATACTGTAGTGTTAATATAAACAGATAATTAAATACCACGCTAAATTATGTTTACAATATACCCTCGATCACGCATTACTAAGTGGCTGATGTACCTGTTCACGGTCTCATTTAGCCTGGGCATGAGTGCGACTGCTTTCTCCAGCGACAGAGGCGCCTCCCTGTATGCTGAAAATTGCGCTATATGTCATGCTGATAATGGCAAGGGTGGAATGGGCATACCTCTGTCACTTAAAAGTTTTCTTGATTCTGCTTCTAATGAATACCTCAGACAGACTATCCGCCTGGGACGTCCCGGCCGTATTATGCCTTCCTACTACTGGATGTCAGAAGATGATATCGATGCCATCATCCAGTATATTTCTGGCTGGCGTACTTCACCTGCCCCTGTGTGGAGCAATTTTGAATTTAAAGGTGATATCAAGGCAGGTGCTTCGCTGTACCAGAGCCACTGCGCCAGCTGTCATGGCAAAAAGGCTGAGGGAGGAACAGGCTCCGGTATGCGATTTTCAAGACCCAGAGACCTGCCGATCACTGCACCATCCCTTAATAATCAGGGTTTCCTCAATTCAGTACCAGACCAGATGCTCCAGCATATTATCCTGAATGGCCGTGACGGCACTCCTATGCCTGATGCAAAAAGCCTGGGACTCAACAAGCGGGATGTTTATAACCTGGTTAGCTTCATTCGTAGCCTCCAGGCAGATCAACTGACCAGTAAATCACTGTATCATTCTGAACCTCCGAGTATTATTGTCGATTCCCCCTATTCTTTTGATGAAACGGTTGAAAACATCAAGCGAGCCATCACGGGCTCAAATTTTGTACTGATTCGTGACCAGGACCTGCTTGATGGATTCGATACCAGGCCACTAGAGGGCACTCGACAAAAGATTATCTACTTCTGTAATTTCAGCTTCCTCTATGAGGCACTGAAGATTGACCCCCGCGTTGGCATGTTCCTGCCCTGCCGAATCACTGTCACTGAAGCTGATGGCAAGGTGCAGATGATGAGCATTAACCCGAAACACCTGAGCCAGCTATTCAATAACAGCGACCTGGACCAGTCCTGTGACGAGATGTACGAGCTGTATTCCGGAATACTGGAGGATGCCAGCCTGTGAAGCGTCTAATCTATACCATGCTACTCACCCTGTGCCTTTACTCACCTGTGCATGCAGCCGTTACTGGCGAGATGATAATGGTCAGATCTAACGAGGCCTTTCCTGAAGCCATGTCGCTATTACAGGAATCTATTCTCAAGCATGGCTACCAGCTTAGCCGTGTTCAGCGCGTAGACATCGGCCTTAGCGCAAAGGGTTATGTTACCGATAAATACCGCGTTGTCTTCCTTGGCAAAGGCGAGCAAATTCGTGAACTGTCGAGTAAATATCCGCAGATCATTCCTTACCTTCCTCTGAAAATTGCCATTTTTGCAGAAGCCGGCGACACTATCCTGATTACAGCCAATCCGGCCGTTTACCGTGATATGTTAAAAATACCTGAGCTAATCCCGGTGTTTGACGTGTGGCAGAAGGATCTAATCTCGATACTAAATACTGTGCAAAATCAGAATTGACGACTATCCTAAATAGATGTACTGGTAAACAAATTATAATTATGTCTGTTGAAAATAGAAAACACCTTCGAATAGGGCTTGTTGTCGATATAGAACTAACGCTTCCCGGCCATGACCCAATTGATGTTCGCACCCGCAATATCAGCGATGGCGGACTGTATCTGGTACTGGATGATATCGAGTTACCACCAGTAGACACCGAAGTTATGGTGAGGCTCAAAAATCAGCTTGGTGATGGTGAAGAACCTCCGATTAACCGTGCCAAGGTCGTACGCCATGAACCCAGTGGTATAGGCCTCGAATTTCTCGAATAAAGCACCACTTAATAAGCCTTCTCTAATCTAGCCACTGGTCCACTGCTCGGCTAATCCACTTGCAGATACACCGGCTAGCAGCTATTAGTTTTTGTATGCATTCAACATAAAAAGGGAATGTATTCATGGCTGCACAGCACGCTTTACCTGATGACTTCCAGCAACATGTACTCGATTGCGGCTCCCGTCTAGCGGCGGCAGTATCCAGCTCTACTTCAGAAGCCAGCGCACCGCACAAATGGCTGGAACTACTCATCAACCAGACCATTGCTGAACCTGACTTTCGTGTTCAGGCACTACGATTTATCGACGTACTACCCGCTCTGGATGACGATCACTCACTGGCCGAACACCTGCAGGAGTACTTCGCAGACCTTGAACTACCTCGTCTGGCTGAATGGGGACTAAAACATAGTGACAACCTCTGGGCAACACGCATTGCTGCGCCTACTGTTCGATATACCCTCCGCGGTCTTGCCAGGAAATTCATGGGAGGCAGCCAGCTCCACCATGCACTCACCAGTGTTAGTCGTTTACGCCATAGGAACATGAACTTCACACTCGATCTGCTGGGTGAAGCAACTATTTCTGATTTTGAAGGCGATACGTACCAGCAACACTATCTGGAGATGTTAAACAGACTAGCTGAACCTGTTAGCAACTGGTCAGAAAATACCTTACTGGATTACAGTCATGGCAAGGCTTCACCACGTCTTAACCTGTCGATTAAATTATCCTCACTCTATTCACAGATTCGAAGCTGTGCACCGGAAGATGCAATTACCTCTATATTGCAACGCTTACGCCCCATACTTCGAGCCGCTATTTCACAGAATGCCTTTATCACTATCGATATGGAGCAGTACGACTTCAAGCATATAGTTCTTGGCTGCTTCAAGCAGATCATTATGGAACCAGAGTTTTACAAGTGGCAGAACATAGGCATTGCAATACAGGCTTATCTACGTGAGAGCTATACAGATGTTCAGCAGTTGATCCATCTTGCAAAACAGCGTGGTACGCCATTTACAATTCGTCTTGTACGCGGAGCTTACTGGGATTATGAAACGGTCATAGCAGAGCAAAACAACTGGCCCTGCCCAGTCTGGCAAAATAAATGTGATACCGATTTTAACTATGAGCAATGTCTGCTCCTGCTACTATCTTCTACAAAGATCATTCATACTGCTATTGCCACTCATAACCCTCGTAGTATTGCGTTTGCCATGGCGTTAATAGAACAGTTTAAACTGGCTACAGATGCTTATGAGTTCCAGATGTTATACGGCATGGCAGAATCTCTGAAGTCATCACTTACCGCATTAAATTATCGAATGCGTGTATATGTTCCATTCGGCGAAACCCTACCCGGAATGTCTTACCTGGTACGAAGGCTTCTCGAAAACTCAAGTGGACAAAGCCTGCTCGATTCTGGTTTCGGCAGCCAGACTAATTTACAGGATAGACATATTTTTAATCCACCTGCTCCAACAACTACTTCTGTTCAGCTAAAATCAGTAACATCACATCGCTTCACAAACACACCTTTACTTCGATTTACAGATACCGAACAAAGACAGCTATTTAAAACAGCCATAAAGGAAACTGAGTCTCTACTCGGCTCACACTACCCACTAATCATCAATGGCAAGGAAATTGTCACCGAAAATACCATCGATTCTTTCAATCCTGCTAAACCAGATCAGTTGATTGCAAGTGTTTCCTGCGCATCGCACAAGGAAGCAGATAACGCTCTTGATGCAGCCACTAGTGCATTCCCTGAATGGAGCAACACCGCTGTTCAGCAACGTGCGGACTATTTGCGTCGCGTTGCTCGCCTGTTAAGTAATAGACGCATGGAATTTGCTGCTCTGGAAATTTTTGAAGCTGGTAAGAACTGGCAGGAAGCAGATGCCGATGTATGTGAAGCAATAGATTTTCTAAATTATTATGCGCAACAGGCTGAACATCTATTTTCAGCAAAATACAGACGAATTAGTGGTGAGGATAATCAGTTAATTTACCGCGCCAAAGGCATTAGCCTGGTAATACCACCGTGGAATTTCCCTCTTGCCATATTATGCGGCATGCTGAGTGCTTCTCTGGTTTGTGGCAATACGGCAATCCTGAAACCATCAAGTCAAACTCCGGTTATTTCCGCCAGGTTCATTCAGCTCTGGCGCGAGGTTGGAATACCAGACGGCGTGATTAATTTTCTACCTGGCTCTGGTAAAACTGTAGGCGAGTATCTCGCTAGAAAACCAGATGTACACATTATCGCCTTCACCGGTTCACTTCAGGTAGGTACTCACCTGTTGAACATCTGTTCTCAGACACAACCAGGACAGCATCATATAAAAAAAGTCATTGCTGAAATGGGCGGAAAGAATGCCATTATCATAGACGCCGATGCTGATCTTGATGATGCAATTACAGGTACG
>JBFHVK010000156.1:0-6691 GCA_041589615.1 Gammaproteobacteria bacterium
GACTAAAAAGCTATGGTATAATGCCTGTTTTTGGTTTTCAGGTTGTATTGTGTCTGCACAGCTACTCTCCATTGTTGAAATCGGCGGCTATCCTAACTTTAGCGCTCTGTATCGTGAAAAAGGCTTTGAGATCGAGCAGGCCGACAGTATGCGCAAGGCGACCAAGCTGCTGAAGAAGATACAGCCGGATGTTGTAGTTGCCGAGTTCAATTTCCAGTCCGATTTTCGTGATCGCACCAGTAGCCTTGAAACGCTTATGGCGACCCTGCAGCGCATGCCTCATTGCCGTGTGATTGTTTTCTATGAAAAAGAGCAGCGTCCACAGCTTGAGAGGTTACTGGCTGTGTTCGACGTGTTTGCAACGATTGCCTTCCCTATTCAGCAGGCCGAGCTTGGCGCAGTACTGGATAAGGCACTGGAGAAGGCTGCATGAGTATTGATACCCTGTTCTCGCCCCGTGCAGGTCGACGTGAGCGTATGCTGAAAAGGCAGTTTCAAAACCCCCTGTTTGGTGAAAAGGCTATAGAGCCTTTCGATATTCAGGATGCACGTCGCCTGGACGCAGAGGATGTTGAAGCATTTATAAATGAGTTCAGGCAGCTGGTTGAGGCAGTCACACGGCTTGAACCCAGTGCTGAAGCCGATGAAGTGCTAAAGCTGAAAGAGCAGCTGGATAAGGCCTATGAAACCAGTGCGGGCCTGGCGGGTGATCAGGAAGAACTAAAGACAATGATCATGCGACTGCTGGGCCTGATGATGCAGAGTATGTGGAAAGCCGTGGGTAATGATGCACAGGGTATATCCAAGCTGGAGATGGAAGAGCAGGCGCGACAGGCTCATTTCAGTCTGCTGGAACATGCCTTTATTGCAGATCTGTTATCACCCGAGAGTCCAATTGATGAAATGTTAATGGTGCCCTGTCTGCTCAGTGAAGATGCACAGACCGTTGCCCTCGCAGTACAGTTATTCGAACCTGAACAGCAGCAGCTGATTTACCAGCAGGGGAAAACCTTGCTGGAAGGGCTGGACGCGTCGCATCCCAGAGTACAGCAGGCACAGCAACGACTTGATGAAATTGCCGCCCTGATGGAGCCGGTTAATCAGCAACCGGGCTGACTGTTGTCAAAAATTTGTATGTTGAGTGGGTAGAAAAGTCCTGTAAGGGCCCCCACATTATTCACCTAGTAAAAAATATTGAGTAGAAATCATGAGTAAAGATCCAGGATTAAGACCAGAGCAGGGTGTCCTCGATACATCCACCGATGAAGAAGCACGTGCGTTTCTGGAAGAGCAGCTAAGAAACCTGCAGTTTGACCTCACCATGATTGGTCGTGATGATGATCCATCGAAGCTGGGCAAGCTCAAACTGGATATTGCCAATGCAGAGCTGGGCCTCGAAAAGAATGAAGATGCCTGGAACAATGCCCGGGCTGCATTTGATATCTTCATCGAAAAAGAAGAGTGGGCGAATGCGATTGAAGCCTGTGACATTATGTACCAGACTGAGCAACCCTCTTCTATTCTTGCACTGGCGCATGGAGTGTGGCTATCTGTAACCTATCCGGTTGATCCTGAATACACGATTAATATGCTGAATTATGTGGTGGATGAAACCCCGAATGATTCCGACGGTGCTGCCGTTGCAGCTGCGACGGCGCATTACATCGTAGGGGTGCGTGCCGATGATGAAAAGCACGATAGCCTGTCATTCCTGACGACTAACCTGATAGCCAAGGTGGCGCAGCGTCACTCTAATGTAAAAAGTCAGGATACACTGGACTTCTGGATGGAAAAAATGGAGCTTAAGGATCCGGCAAAATTCCTGCCACGTATGAGCACAGTAGTGGATGCGATTGCAAATGGCCGCTGGTGGTTCGATCGTGATGCGCTTAGAGACAGATTGCCAACTAACTAGTATATCGTCTGGTCAGGGCAGGGAAGCTTACCGCTTTGCTGCAGCAGACAGTTATCTGCTTGAAAACTCTAGCTGCAGCTGAAGGTGTATATTCAGGTGTTACTTGTCATCATCATTGGATGATTTAAGACCATGCAGCTTCACTACATTGGCTTTTGGTGTGTCACCCTTGTACATGGGGCGGTGCAGGCTAGGTTTGCCGAGTGCGTCGCAGATTTCCTTTTCACGAGCTGAAATCAGCATAAAGCTCTGCCTTACGTCTTCCAGGGTTGATTCGCTGAGAGGGTGACGCATGCCAGGGTCCGGTGTGATTTCACGGACCACGCTGGACAGTACCTTGCGCAGGGTTACGAGTATATCGAGTTCTTTCTTTAGTTCAGTATCCATAATTGGAGCCATTAGCCTGTATTCACGGTGAGTAGGCATTATACCTATTTAATCAGAATAATTTACCCGAATATTAGTGTTTGTTATAATACCCGACCAAATTACTAAGTTTTTGTGAGTGAAACCATGCCCTACTATGTATTTAAGATGGAAACAGCCGAGTTCGTGATGCTCAAACAGCTCGAACTGCTTAAGGAATATGATTCATTCAAGGAGGCCAAGCAGTATGCCCGACAATGCCGTGCCGAGCAGGCAGAAGCTGATACTGCAGAGATTAAAGTGATTTTTGCAGATAACCAGCTGGCAGCAGAAGAAATGCTCATGGAAAAACGTGAAAAGCCTATTGTGATGGAGCACGAAAAGTAGCTTCAAAATGGATGAAGATAGTTACAAGGCAGCCTACGAGCGGATCAATACTGCGCCCTGCGCGTTTGAAAAAGGCATACTTTCTCTAAAGTGCAAGTGTGCCTACCAGCACATGTTCAGGCTGGCTGATCGCCATGGCGTAGGTTGCCAGGATGCGCTGATGCAACAAAGTTGTAGCCAGTTCCTGCAGCATATGCGCAAGCAAACACGCTTTGTGTTTAAAATAAGTATTGATGGACCCTTGCCGCATAATAAGGAAATCAAGGTGCAAAATGGTGGCATGCTGGGGTTGCAAAAGCTGCTGCTCGGAGACGCCAGTAGTGAAGTGGTAGAAGATATTTCCAGCCTGCTTAATCGAGCAATCGAGCTTTATGGTGAGCTGGATCGTATCCCTTATAATCTGGTGATGCCCAGTGTAACCAGTTACCAGACAAGACCCAGGCGTAAACGCTCAAGTTAGAAATAGCCAGCTGTACATATTATTAGCTAATCAAAGCTTGAAACATCCAGTTCTGTCCCTCAATTTGTTATAGTTAGCACACTCTCGTGAGTGAAACTTTTCCGAGTCAATCAATATACAGTCTGTTTTGAGGAATACTATGCGTCGCGCAAGAACTGTTGAAGAATATGTAGCACTGATTAAAGATGCGCTCTATGAAATAGCCGACATGCGAGCGGCAATAGAGTTTGATGAAGAAGGTATGGGAGAATCTCCTCGTTATATTGATGAGATAGAAGACTGCCTGAAAAATATATTTGAGCAGATGAAAACAGGTGATTACTGCTGGAACACCGGAGATCTCCCATATATACCGGTAATACGTGATCTTGATGATGGCATCATCCCGTTTCGTCCCCTGTTAATTCGAATTAATGATACGCACAAGAACGGACTCGAGACAGAAGAAGAACAGGAGTGAGCATGGACCATCCGAAGGATAATCCCTGGAAGACATTGAGTACACAACCGGTGTACAACAATGCCTGGATAAAGCTGGAAGAGCATCAGGTGATTACTCCGGGAGGTTCGCCGGGTATATATGGAAAGGTCAGCTTCAAGAATAATGCGGTGGGCGTTATTCCCGTCGATGAACATGGAAATACCTGGCTAGTGGGTCAGTTTCGTTACACGCTCAATGAGTGGTCGTGGGAAATACCTATGGGTGGCTCACCAAAAAAGGAAGACCCGATTGTTACGGCGGCACGCGAGCTGGAAGAAGAGACGGGCCTGAAGTCAGGCAATATTGAACAGTTACTGTATTTACATACTTCAAATTCCATCACTGACGAGCAGGCATTTCTCTATCTGGCGACAGATCTGATGGAAGGTATACAACAGCTGGAAGACAGTGAAAAAGATATACAGCTATTAAAGTTGCCATTTGATAAGGCACTAGAAATGGCACAGGACGGACGTATCACAGATGCCTTAAGTGTCGCTGGCCTGTTCTATCTGGCACTCAACCGTGCTCGATTTAAAATACCGGAAACGACTGAGTAGCTTACGGCTCAGGACTTATAAAGTTACACATTTCAGGATTGCTCGTGGCTGAAAACGAATTAGTCGCTGCCGCAGTAGCGACACTTGTGTTAGTTGATAACAGCATATTGCTCGGCAGGCGAGTAAGGCAAAACCAGTTTGCTGGCTGGCAATGTCCCGGCGGTTTTATCCGTTCGGGTGAGTCGATTCAGCAGGCAGCAAAGCGGCATTGTCTCGAAAAGGCGGGAATAGAAATTGCCGATATCAGCAGCGGTCCATACACAAGTAATGTCTTTCCCGATACATCACCCTTGTTGCATACCATTACCCTGTATCAGATTGCGCGCAGTTATAAAGTGCATGACCAGTCTCGTTTTCAAGACGCTGGGTCATGCTGGCAGTGGTATGCATTTGATGAAATTCCGCAGCCCTGCTTCCTGCCATTGAAAAACTTGCTGTTAAGCTGTGATTTAGCCGGGTTGTAGCGGTCTAATTCAATGTAATATCAGTTGAATTGAACTATAACTAAAATACATTAGACAAAATAAAATTGAATACATTTTCTACAAGCGCCAGGAACTATGAGCGAACAAAATAAGCCTTCAATGCAGGAACTCTGGGAAAACTCCATGCTGGATGCAGGTAGTGCGGCCTGGCTGGAAAGCCTTTACGAAAGTTACCTGCATAACCCCAATGATGTGGATACACACTGGCGAGAATATTTTGGTACCTTGCCAAGGGTTGATGGCGTTCTCAAGGACACGGTGCATTCCGATATTCGTGAACAGTTCAGGCGAATTACAGAGCACCACGGTGGTACTCGTATGCCGCCAGTGCAGAGTGCGGCGAGTGCAAGTCTTGAGCATGAACGTAAGCAGGTTAAAGTATTACAGTTGATTAATGCCTATCGTTTTCGTGGTCACCAGAAAGCAGATATTGACCCTCTCGGTCGTACTCACACACAGCCGGTAGAAGACCTCTCACTTGCCAGTCACGACCTGGGCGAAGCAGACCTGCAAACGGTATTCGCTACGGGTTCACTCTATGCCGATGAAGAAACGACACTGCAGGAAATATATGACATTATTTCTGATGCCTATTGTGGATCAATCGGCACTGAGTATATGCATATAACTGAAACTGGGGAAAAACGCTGGATTCAGCAACGTATCGAGACAGTTCGTGGTAAAGCTGACCTGGATGTCGAGCAGAAGCTTAAACTGTTACAGCGACTATCTGCAGCAGAAGGTCTGGAAAAATACCTGCACACAAAATATGTCGGGCAGAAACGCTTTTCGCTGGAAGGTGGAGAAACGTTAATTCCACTGATTCACGAACTGGTGCAGCGTTCAGCAAGCCACGGTATCAAAGAAGTCGTCATGGGTATGGCACATCGTGGTCGATTGAATGTTCTGGTTAATGTAATGGGTAAAACGCCTGCAGAATTGTTCATGGAGTTTGAGGGCACCAAGTCACATGGCGACAACATGGGTGATGTTAAATACCATATGGGTTTTTCATCGGACATGGCGACACCCAAAGGTGATGTACATCTTGCGCTGGCATTTAACCCGTCTCACCTGGAAATCGTGGCGCCAGTGGCCGAGGGTTCTGTGCGTGCGCGCCAGGATCGTCGAGGTGATGCCGATGGTATCGAAGTATTGCCGATCCAGATTCACGGTGATGCTGCATTTGCAGGTCAGGGTGTGGTTATGGAAACCCTGCAGATGTCGCAGT
This sequence comes from Gammaproteobacteria bacterium, assembly GCA_041589615.1. GTDB lineage: Bacteria > Pseudomonadota > Gammaproteobacteria > SZUA-229 > SZUA-229 > SZUA-229. The sequence continues at coordinate 5,886 of JBFHVK010000156.1, forward strand.
CGAGAGGTTATTCAACCAAGGGCAGTCTGCACATTGTTGTAAACAACCAGATTGGTTTTACCACCAGTAATATTGAAGACAGTCGCTCAACACATTACTGCACTGATGTTGCCAAAATGGTGAATGCGCCTATTTTCCATGTCAATGCAGATGACCCGGAAGCGGTGATGCTGGTTGCACAAATTGCGCTGGATTATCGTATGGCTTTCAAGAAAGATGTCGTCATCGATATGATCTGTTACAGACGACATGGGCATAATGAGGCAGATGAACCTTCCGCGACCCAGCCTATGATGTACAAACGCATAGGCGAATTACCGACAACGCGAGCGCTTTATGCGGAAAAGCTGGAACAGCAGGGGATTATCAGTCAGCGGCAATCGATAGCAATTATGGAAGAATATCGAACAGAGCTGGATGCGGGTCACTGCGTTGTTCCGGAAATTGTCAGTGGAGGAAATCCAGCACAGCAGGCATTCCATATAAACTGGCATACTTATGAAAATGCCAGTGCCGAACTGAGCGTAGAAACATCAATAAATATGGAGGCGCTGCGATTACTCTGTGATCAACTTGAGAAGCGTCCGAATGGTTTTGAGATACATCCTCGTGTAGAAAAAATTATGCTGGATCGTCATAAAATGGCGGCAGGTGCAATGGAAATCGACTGGGGCTTTGCGGAAATACTTGCTTATGCAAGCCTGGTTACCGAGGGTTATGCCGTGCGTCTGTCAGGTCAGGATTCCGGACGTGGCACTTTTTTTCATCGTCATGCTGTACTGCATAACCAGATTGATGGTAGTTCA
>JBFHVK010000157.1:0-6630 GCA_041589615.1 Gammaproteobacteria bacterium
ACTGCTTCACGCCAGCGCTTAATGATTTCTGCGCTATCATATTTTCTATCTTCCGATGCACGTAGAGACAGTGCAACTTCACCAACATGATCACCCTGTTTACCACTTCTACTCATTCCCTGAAGTCCAATCGTAGAAACAATATTCTCGATCTGCTCTTCACCACTCTGCATTTTCAACTGTTCCGCCAGCCGCCGTGCAGCCTGCTCGATTTTCTCTACTGCCTGTTCGGTTTTCTCTACTGTCGAACCCTGCGCAAATGACACACTGGATATAGCAATATCACCTTCTACTTTTGGAAAGAACAGCAAATGAATCCAGCCCGCATAAAGAACACTTATAAAAATAATAAAGGCGGAGACAAAAGTAGCCACTGTCAGGTAACGCCAGTGCAACACATTCAACAGAAACGGCCGATACACATGCTCTATAAAGTTTTCGAGCCAAAGAGAAAATCTTTGCTGTATTTTAGCAAAGCCATGTTTCCGTACCGAATGCGTTTTAATTGTTGCAAGATGAGCAGGTAAAACAAACAGGCACTCAGCCAGGGAGAACAATAGTGTAATGATGACCACCAGGGGAATAACCATCCACAATCGCCCTTCAGCACCAGGCAAAAACAGGATAGGCATGAATGCAACCACACTGGTAAGCACCGCAAAGATAACCGGTCTAGACACTTCCTGTGCACCGGCAATAGCACCCTTAATGCCCAGATTCCCCTTCAGGTGCTGCTTATGAATATTTTCCCCAACAACAATGGCATCATCAACAACTATCCCCAGCACCAGGATAAAGCCAAACATTGATATCATATTAATGGAGCCATCAAACCGTGGTAATAACCAGAATGCACCCATAAAAGAAATAGGTATGCCGAGACTCACCCAGAATGCCAGCCTTAACCTGAGGAATAACACCAGAATCATAAATACCAGAAACAACCCTGTAAGCGCATTCCGAATAAGCAACTCCATACGACTTTTAAAATAGCTCGACTTATCCTGCCATATATTCAGCGCAACACCCTGCGGCAATTGCAATGATTTTTTATTAATATATTCCTTTATACTATCGGCTATTTTCAGGATATTCTGATCACCCATACGGTATACCGTAATCAGCAAACCCGGGTTACCATTAAAGCGCCCTTCAAACTGAACATCCTCAAAACCATCGACTACATCAGCAACATCCGCAAGCCTGATGACATTGCCATTTTCTGAAGCGCGCATCGTTATATTTTCAAAGTCTTCAGTCCAGTATGCCTGTGACTCTGTGCGTAACAAAACATCACCTGATTCGGTTTTTAATTTCCCACCTGGGAGATCGAGTGAAGCCTCCCGAATGGCACTGGCAACCTCATCAAAACTAAGATCAAATTCATGCAGTCGACTTTCAGTTAGTTCAATACTTAACTCATAATCCCGGGCATTAACAAGTTCTACCTGAGTTATTTCATCGAGTGCTGTTAGTTCATCGCGCACATTTTCAGCTATCTGCTTTAAAGTGTGCTCGTCAATTGCACCGGACACCACTACACTGGCGACACTGCTTTTAATACTGATTTCCCGGATCTGTGGCCGCTCGACATTTTCAGGAAAACTGGTAATCGTATCGACACGCGACCTGATTTCATCCATCACTTCACGCGTGACATAATTCGCCTCGATATCTGCAGTAATATTACACAGATCCTCAGACGCTCGACTGGTAAGCTTGCGTATCCCATCGATATCAAAAATACTTTCTTCAATGCGGATACAAACAGATTTTTCGACTTCTTCGGGCGAAGCACCCGGATATGGCACGCTAATCGCCACCATATCGAGTGAGATATTTGGAATGAGCTCCTTGCGTGTACTTTGTAACGACAGAATTCCTGCCACCACAATAAGCAACATCGCAAGATTTGCCGCAACCTGATTTTCTGCAAACCAGGCGATAAGCTTATTCATTTGCGGGCCTGTTCTTTTCTATACTCAGCTGCATGCCATGTACCGGATAGTCTATGGCACCGAGTACAACACGATCACCCGACTGCAAACCGGAACTCACGTATATGTGCTGCTCATCTTTTGTATACAGCTCTACATTACGTATCTCGAGCTGATTATTTTCATCTATTATCCAGATTGTATTAGACGCACGCAAAGTGCTGCGCGGCAGTTGAAAAACTGAAGGCTTCGGCACCCCTCTCAAGTATGCCCTTACAAACATACCTGGCGTTAACGCTGCTTTTACTGAATCGCTTAACTCAAACGGGCGCTCCACTTTAACTACCAGGTTAAGTAGTCGGTTTTTTATATCCAGCTGGCTTTCAATGTGGCTGAATTCAGCATCCCATTCCAGTAGCTCGGAGGAGATATCTGCTCTCAACTTTATACTGATTTGCTGTTTGTTTTCTGGATGCCCCTGCAATTGCATTCCAAGCAGGTTTAGCTGATCGAGACTGAGTGGCAATGAGACCTCAACCTTTTCAATAGAGTATATTTCAGCGAGCTGGGTACCGACATTGACGTATTGTCCCACATCCACCTGACGCTGAATTGCTCTACCATTAAATGGTGCAGTTATACGACTTCTATTTAGCTGTAACCTGGCAATTTCCTGGTCTGCTTTGGCCGCTCGAAGATTTGCCTCTGCTTCAGCCAGGTGAGGCTTCTTCAGGGCATAGTCACTCGCTGTTGAAGTTGCCCTTCCAATCTGTTTTAAATCCTGCCGTGCCTGCTCGGCTTCTATCCTGACACGCTCAAGCTGTTGCTGCGCAGCTGCCATTTGTGCTTCACTACGACGTAAAGCAAGTCGATAATCCGTATCATCAATAGCCAGCAACAAATCACCCTGCTGAAAAAATGCTCCATTCATTTTTTCTTCTGCAAGATAATTAATTCGCCCACTTACTTCTGCAATTAACCTGATTTCCTTGCCAGCCCTGACTGTGCCCTGTGATGTTACGGGTACAGGAATGTTTTCAGCTACTGCAGTAATCGTTTCGACATACGGCGGCTCATCCCTGGAGGCTTTTTTTTCTGCTACCGGCTTCAACCAGATTAAAAAAACAGAAATAATGATAGCAACAACTAAAACTGTAACAACCAGGGTCGCTTGTTTGCTTGCCTGACTAGTGGTCTTCAAATCATTATTTCCCATTTCAATTTATCTAATCCGTTTTATGTGTCAGGAGTGGATCTACATCATCATCCATCATTTCAACTTTTTCTATTTTCTCGAATCTTGAAGTTATTTTTTTAGCTGATGTATGCACTTCACTCACATCCTTACTTGCCTGCTGTATATGTTTCGACAGATTATCCATCCTTGTCTGGAACCTGGAGAAATCTTTCGACAATGCTACCAGATGCTCCTGTATCAGATGCACCTGCTTACGCGTTGCAGAATCTTTCAGTACAGCACGTGCGGTTGTTAGCACTGCCATCAGTGTAGTTGGAGAAACCATCCATACACGGGCGCGTTGTGCCTCCTCAACCAGATCATAATAATGTGCATGTATTTCGGCGAATATCGCTTCAGCCGGGATAAACATAACTGCACCATCAGATGTTTCACCCGGAATAATATACTTACCCGCAATATCATTAATATGTTTCTTAATATCTTTCTTGAACTGTCTTTCCGCATTTATTCGGTCTGGCTCAGAGCATTCAACATCCATCATTTTCTGATATGACTCAAGCGGGAATTTAGAGTCTATCGCTATATCGCCGCTCGGCTCGGGTAAAAACAGCATACAGTCGACCCGAGTACTATTGGACAATGTATACTGAAATGAAAAGCTGTTCTCCGGCATTACATTTCTCACCAGTGATGCCAGTTGAACTTCACCAAAAGCCCCTCGGGATCTTTTATCTGCAAGAACCTCCTGTAGACTCACCACATTGCCCGACAGTTCCGTAATTTTTTTCTGTGCTTCATCTATCAATGCAAGCCGCTTAACCACATCAGCAAAGGTAGCCGTGGTTTTTTCAAATCCCTCATTGAGACGCTTATCAACCTGGCCGGATATTTCTTTCAGTCGATCGTCAGTTGAGCGCGTAAGCGCATCCACTTTCTTGCCCAGCTCGTTGCCATTTTGCGTTAATGCCTCGGTCACCTGCTTACGGACCTCTGCCATGCCCAGGGCCAGGCTTTCCTGCTGGGTTTTCAGTGATTCCAGCTGGCGCGCATCAAAACTCTCCCGGTGGCGGTTGAGTGCATGCTGTATCTGCTCACTGTTACTGCCTAACTTCTCAACTATCTGTCCATTCAGCTCACCAATTCGCCTTTCCTGGGCTGACTGTAACTGATGTATACGTTCCACCAGCAGATTCTGCATTTCATTCAGCTGCTGCATCTGTTGTTGACTACCCTGTGCATGCTGCTCCTGTAATAGCTGCTGCAATTCAACCTTTGAGCGCCTGAGCTGACTTATCATCCATAGAAACAGGATTAGTATGCCCAGCACAATCAGCACTAGTACCAGTAGCTGCTGATTTTCCAGCAGGCTGGTCATATAGATACTCGCCTGTTTTTTGACATTCCAGCTGCTATATCTGCCGGGTTATTACCCTGCACTGTTAATTTCCACACAATCAACCCTTTTTTAGACATCGTTTTTCAATGTATTATTCAGCTTCGTAGATGCCTATAACATACCACAATGCTGAATATTCTTCTCACCGGTGTAGCTACACTGGACATTATAAACCTGGTTGATTCCTATCCGGCTGAAGACAGCGAAATCCGTGCCACTTCCCAGCAAATACGCAGCGGTGGTAATGCAGCTAATAGCGCCATCGTCTTGCAGCAGATGGGGATCAATACCAGCCTGCTGGTACAACGTGCGGACGATATTCACGCTGATCTTGTTTTCAGCCAGCTCACTAATCGCGGCATTGATACTACTCTATGCCCGGTACAGAAAAATAGCGTAACCCCCACATCCTATATATGCCTCAGCAGGGAAAATGCATCACGCACCATTGTTCACTACCGTCAGCTAGATGAAATACATGCAAGCCATTTCACCAGCCTGAATTTACAGAAATACGACTGGCTGCACTTCGAGGCAAGAAACTGCGATCAACTTGAGATCATGCTGAAACACGCCCGGCAATCTGCCAGGCCTGTTTCCCTGGAACTTGAAAAACCCAGGGATAATATTGACACTCTACTTCCCTACGCTGATGTACTGATGATTGCTCGCCCATTCGCCACATCAATGAATTTTACGTCTGCAGCTAGTTGTATAGAACATTACGCAAATCTGTATAACGATAAAACCATAAGCTGCACCTGGGGTGACCAGGGTGCATGGCTATTTCATAAAGGCAGGATATACCATCAGCCTGCATTAGAAGTTGAGCCGATCATAGAAACGCTCTCAGCAGGCGACACATTCAATGCTGCCCTTATAAGCTCATTAGCCAGCAAACATGAGATTCAACAGTCTCTCAAATTCGCATGCGAGCTTGCGGCAAGAAAATGCCTGCAGCAAGGCCTCGATAACCTGATTAATTAATCATTATATTACTGGAGATATTTATGCCTGAAACATTATGTCATATTGACGACATTAGCGACCCTGGAGCCAAGGGCTTCAAACTGAAACAGGGTCGTCGTGAACGCCTTGTTTTCGTCGTTAAGAAAGATGGCGAAGTTTATGCCTATGAAAATGAATGCCCTCATGCCGGGATTAATCTCGAATGGCAGGAAGATGATTTTCTTGATATCAATAACGAACATATACAATGTTCAGTTCATGGCGCCTTATTCAAGATTGAAAACGGCGACTGTATGGGTGGTGCCTGTAATGGCGAAGGCCTGACACCTGCAGAGATTACGATTGATGAACAGGGCAATATCAGCCTTAATAATTAATTTCTCCTGATGACTTTATTTATTACCCGGTTATTTCCTCTACTTGCAATTCTGTTTTCAGCAATAGCCTGGTTTATGCCGGAATATTTCATCAATCTAAAGCCGGCCATTATGCCCCTGCTTGCATTAATTATGTTTTGCATGGGACTTGGCCTGCGCCTGGATGATTTCAGCCGTGTCTTTAAATCACCCGGAGCAATTGGTCTTGGTCTGTTACTGCAATACAGCATAATGCCTGCCGCAGCGTTTATGATTGCCCGATTCCTTGGACTTGATAGTGCACTTACCATCGGCATGATACTTCTTGGCAGCAGTCCTGGTGGTACCGCATCCAATGTAATCTGCTATCTTGCCAATGCCAATGTAGCGCTTTCAGTAACCCTCACCAGTTTATCCACCTTACTCGCTGTAGTACTCACGCCCTGGCTTAGCTGGTTTTATATTGATGCATCAATACATGTACCTGCAATCGAAATGCTTAAAAGTATTTTACTTCTGGTGATTGCACCGGTTGCCACAGGTGTCATCATAAACCACTATCTGCATCGAATGATCCGCCCGTTCAATCAGTTTATGCCTCTCATCGCTGTGCTCTCTATCGTGCTGATTATTGCCATCGTAGTCGCACTAAATCACCAGCGTTTTGTCGAGCTTAGCGCACTGCTTGTCATTGCTGTTATCCTGCACAACTGTATCGGCCTGATCAGCGGTTATATGGCTGGAAAAGTTTTCTCTTACTCTGAAAAAAAC
>JBFHVK010000158.1:0-6590 GCA_041589615.1 Gammaproteobacteria bacterium
AAAAAAGCCGACTGATAGTCGGCTATTTTTGCATGAGCTACCTGCGGCACAGGCAGCACATAATATAAACGTTGAGATTTTAACGCTTGGAGAACTGAGTAGCACGACGTGCTTTACGCAGACCCACTTTCTTACGCTCAACTTCACGTGCATCACGGGTAACAAAGCCCGCTTTACGCAGTGGTGATCGCAGGCTCTCATCATAGGCAATCAGTGCACGGGTAATACCGTGACGAATTGCGCCTGACTGACCTGTACCGCCGCCACCCGTTACCGTGATATGGAAATCAAACTTACCCTGCATATCAACTACTTCCAGAGGCTGCTTAACGACCATGATCGCAGTTTGACGACCAAAGAATTTTTCGATTGGACGACCATTCACCTTGAAGTCACCATTGCCAGGGCGCATAAAAACGCGGGCACTTGATGTCTTGCGTCGACCAGTTGCGTAATATTGAGTGTCTGCCATGAGATATCTCTTTTAATTAATGTCCAGAAACCTGATTCTGCGGACTATATGTCCAGAACCTGTGGCTGCTGTGCGGTATGTTTGTGTTCTGTGCCGGCGTAAACCTTGAGCTTACGGTACATTTCACGGCCCAGTGTGTTTTTCGGCAGCATACCCTTAACCGCTTTCTCGATAACCTGCTCAGGCTTCTTCTGGATAAGCTTGTCAAAGGAAATAGACTTGATGCCACCAGGGAAGCCGGTATGGCTGTAGTACATCTTGTCTGACGCTTTACGTCCTGTTACTGCTACTTTTTCTGCATTGATTACTACGATGTAATCGCCAGTATCCACATGTGGTGTGTACTCAGGCTTATGCTTGCCACGTAAACGACGGGCAATTTCAGTCGCCAGTCGACCCAGGGTTTTACCATCTGCGTCTACTACGTACCAGTCACGCTTTACCGTTTCAGGCTTGGCACTGAATGTTTTCATGTTCTTAAATCCTAAAATGTTCGTACTCTACGAAAGGCGGGACATAATACAGAAAGACAGGCACTGAGACAAGCCGAAAATAGCAACAAAGTTGGAAAATTTCGCCTGAACAGGCCTGCTGGCGCTAACCCCGTCAAATTTGCGGCAATCATACCACTATTTCTATCTGAGCAACTGACTTATTTGCAGAAATCACTAACAAAATACGCAGGCAAAAAAAAGGCGTAGCAGGGGGTGCTACGCCAGAAAAATTACCACCAAAGGAGGATGGAGGAGTCACTAAATATGAACCTAACGTCTGTCAGCAATTCATAAGATAAGCAAATACTAATATATGAAATCGAATGATGCAACATTTTTTTAATCATCATTATCAATTTAATCTATAGGGAATGCGTTTAGATGCAAGCTGAATACAACTGAACAGCTGCTATCACTCCGCTGGAGCATCGATAAGCAGTCGCGTAACTACCTGATTATTCAGTAAATGTTGTTCGATAATTTCATCAATATCCGCTTTGGTCTGATACTGGTACCAGGTTTCATCCGGATAAACCACGATGACTGGCCCAAAGCCACACCGGTCAAGGCAACCAGCAGTATTGATCCGCACCTTGTCTCGTCCCGACAGACCTAGCTCCTTTATTTTCGCCTTGGCATAGGCCCGAAGCTCGGTTGCCCCGCCCTGTTCACAGCACCGACTGCCATCTTCCCTGTGATTGGTACAAAAAAATACGTGATGCTTGTAATACGACATGTGTACCTCTGAATATCAAAAATTTTGCGCTCATTATACAATGTAATGATGCCTGCAATAAAAAGCCGTTCCAGACTTTCCGATACCGATCTTTGCGTAATGTGCGGTATGTGCCTGCCACATTGCCCAACCTACCAGCTATACCAGACTGAAACCGAGTCTCCACGCGGTCGTATCGCGCTGATGCAGTCTATCGACCAGGCACGTATCGAGGTTGATGTGGCGGCTCTTAAACACATCGACCACTGTCTGGGTTGCCTTAACTGTGAAACGATCTGCCCCTCGAGAGTCCCCTATGGTTCACTGATCGATGAATTCAGGCAGCAGTATAGCAAACAGATCAGAAAATCCTTTTTTAGCAGACAGATTCTCAATGCAGCTGGCAAACCAGGTGGCCTTAAACAGCTCTCACAGCAGTCTAGCAATATCTTTATCAGGCCATTTCTTAATCTGGCGGGAACTCTCCCCTGGGTGCCCATCGTACCAAAGGCTAGCAAGCTTATTCTCGATATACACTACCCGGCCAGTAATAACGTGCCACAGAGAGGCTCTGTCACCCTGTTTACCGGTTGTAGCAGCCAGCAGATGGATAGCCAGACCCTGCATGATGCATGCATATTACTTAATCACCTTGGCTACAGAGTAAATATCCCTCCATCCCAGCCCTGCTGTGGTGCATTACACCAGCATAATGGGGAAATGCAGGTTTCAGCCGAACTACTCCAGCAACAGCATGAGTTCCTCAACACCTGCAACGACGATGCAATTGTTCTTTTCTCCAGCCCGGCCTGTGGAGCAAGCCTGAAACAGGTCGATGAGGCCCGTTTTCTAGATATACGCAGTTTCCTGCTGAAGCAGTTAACATCAGCAACCCTGGAGTTTGAAGCACTGCAAAAGCCAGTCGCATTACATGAAAGCTGTAGCGGACGAAACATGCTAAAAAGTAATGGGGTAAACCAGCAGCTGCTTGAACTGATACCGGAGCTGCAGATTATTTATTCAAGCCAGCCTGCACTGTGTTGTGGAGCAGGCGGCTTGCAGTCATTCAATTATCCACAACAGGCACAGGCTCTTGCCGAAAAAAAGCTACAGAGCTTTGTGCTTTCTGAAACGGATATTCTACTGAGTGACAATATTGGATGTAGCATGCATATTAAAAATACGCTGAACAGGTATAATCACAAAATAGACGTTTTACACCCACTGAGCTTACTACGACGACAGCTGAGAATCTCATGAGACACATGACATCCCTGGATCAGTTTATCCTGCAGGCCGACCACGCACTACGCACTGTTTTCGGTCGCCCTGATGTAACTGAACGTGAAAACCCTTCTACGGGCTTCCCGAATAGCAAGCTTGATGAAACCGAGAGAAAAAAAGCCGCCGGGCTGATGCGCGTAAACCATTCAGGTGAAGTGTCCGCACAGGCACTATACCAGGGCCAGGCCCTGACTGCCCGACTTGAAGAAGTCAGGCAAAGCATGCAACGCGCTGCCGATGAAGAAAATGATCATCTGGTCTGGACCCAGCAGAGACTTGAGGAACTGAGCAGCCATAAGAGCGTACTTAATCCAATATGGTATTGTGGTTCGTTTGCGATCGGCGCTATTGCAGGATTACTGGGTGACAAGTGGAGCCTGGGATTTGTTGCGGAGACAGAACATCAGGTGATTCGTCACCTGGACAATCATCTACAGCGACTTCCGCAGGCGGATGAACGTAGTAAAGCTATTTTAAACCAGATGAAAATCGATGAAGCCCATCATGCCACCCTGGCCGTAGAAGGTGGTGGCGCAGAGCTACCATGGCCTGTGAAAAAGCTGATGGCCGCCATGTCGAAAGTCATGACAACATCAGCTTACTACATTTAAAAAGTGGATCAGGATTAAACAGCCTCACCCCATTCAGGCGACTCTGTTGACGTGGCTTTAACCGCAGCGGATTTGTTTGCACCCACCTCGGCTGTCCAGCGGCTGATTTTTTCCAGCAACAGCTCCCTGTTGACCGGCTTCTGTATATAGTCTTTTGCACCTAGCTTAAGGCCCCATGCCTTATCTGACTGCTGATCAGAACCACTGATAATAACGATAGGAATGTGCGCAGTTTCTGGCTGACGAGTCAGGTAACGAGTTGCCTGAAAGCCGTTGATTTCTGGCATGACTATATCCATCAGGATCATATCCGGCCTCACGTGACGAGCCATCAGAATACCCTGTTTACCATTTTCAGCCGTATAGGTTTTTACACCTTCGGCCTTAAGCATTTTTTCGAGTGCGAAAAGTTGTGTACGAGAGTCATCCACTATCAGAATAGAAAGGCCATCACGAAGCGCTACGCGTCTTTTTTCAGCTGTTGTGTCAGACTGACCAAACCAGCGATGAAGCAGTGTGTTTTTCATTTGCATACAGCTCTATTTAACATTTACTGTAATGATAGAACAAATCATAAGCTTAGTCCTGACTTGCGTCACAAGCTTTATAAGATTCTGTGAAATTCCGACAAACTGTCAGATCAGGCTTTTTTAGAAGAAGGAAAACTGACAGTGATTACAGGACGATTATGCTCATCCCTGTGAGCACTGAGGTGAAGGGTGACAGCCTCCGGTTGTCTCTGACCCCTGGAGTCACTTGAAACACGATACACCCTGAAGTCGTATTCGAGATCTTCCACACGACCATGCAATGCACTTGCTGCCATAAACAGAACATGCCTTAATCGCTGCAGTACAGCCAGTTCATCATAGGCACTACTCTCAGCCATATTAAGTTCAACGCAGTCATTCCAGACATCTGCCGTGAGATAAACCGGGCGTCTAAAATTAAACAGGCGGGCTGTGCTGGTTACATCACGCAAATTTGCATCGCGGCCATATTCCAGCTGCTGTTTTTCATCGATAAGCATTGAAAGCACTTTACCTACTCATCTGGACGTTTAATGGTCACTTGCGGCTGGTTGTTCAGGCTTGAATTGGTGACGAGCATCAAGGTTGTAGGTTCAGGGCGATGAGAATGCCCATCATTCGGAACACGGTGGATATTAAATTCACATTCCAGATCAGCAACACGACCATGTAGCGCAGTTGAAGCCATAAACAGGACATGCCTTAATCGCTGCAGCACAGCCAGCTCATCGACAACCCTGCCGCTTGCGTCAGACAGTTCGACACAGTCTTTCCATACACTTTCAGACATGTAAACAGGGCGATTGAAGTTAAACAGCCTCGCTGTGCTGCTAACATCACGCTGTATTACAGGTGCTTCCTGAAGTTGTAGATTGCTTTGCATACTGGTTACCACTCTATGCCACGTTTGTGTTAATAATTCTAATATCAGGCAAGCTTGACCGCTGTTAATCTGATCACAAATTAATCAATATTCATGCCTGTTACATTCATTAAAGTATTTTTACTACTTTTTTCAAGCACTTTGGAGACATAGTTAAGTCATTTCTGATAAACGGCCCTGTTTAGGCCTTCAGACGCATAAGAAAAGGAAATTAGCCTACACGCTACTGATTTCAATCTCTTCATGGATTTGCAGATTTTGCTGAATTGCCTGCAGCACACTATCAACAAACGGCTTGAGTGATTCGTCTTCCAGCTGGGCCATTTCAACCCCCTCAACCCAGCCGAACAGTGACACCTTAAGCTGGTGTTCAGTGCGCACCTGATGCTCGATGTCATAAGCCAGTCGTTTGTATTCATCAATGGTAGGAGACAGTTTTAACTGTGCAAGCAGATCACGAAGTGCTGGCAACCAGTTGCACTCCGCCTCCTCCAGTCCCAGGTCTGATGCCAGCACCTGGTTCATCACGCCCCGGCTATCGGCAATCCAGATACGAAATGAGCTGCTTTGCAGTGAATGATATAGAGGCTCGTCAGAGATCAGAAAAAGCTTTAAATTCAGTATATTAGCCTGAAACTGCACATCACTATACCGCCACACACCGGTATGGAGGAACTCATATAGTCGAATATGATTTAGAAATTGGGTTTTATGCAACTGATCGAGTATCAACACCGTGCTTTCGGCCTCGCTCATGGCGCAGGCCTCGGTCAGCATTCTATCAAGCGCCTCTACCGGTGGCTCTTCAACCACCTCCTCACCTTCCTGAATACGAATGATCTGCGGGACCGGCTTATCCTTACCAAATTCATAATACAGGACATGCCGTGTTTCCATTAGATTGGCCAGGGCGTGTGCAAAAGCAGTACGCCTGCGCCCACTGTCACCATCAATATTCAGGCAACGTATCGCATTGCCCGGGCTCTGTAAAAAACAGCGCACGGCATGATCGTAGTTCTCCGTCGAGGTAAATCCATGCCTGGACAGGCCTGGCTTAAGCGGGAACATTTTCAAAACTCTGGAAAAAAGTCTTCATATTCAGAAGATTGCACCACAAACCTTCGAGTTTCAAGCTAAACACGATTTTCAGCAAAGCTTCACTTTATTTGATACTAGGGTACTATTTGCCGCAACCGGAAAGAAACAGAAAAACCATAACACAACAGGAAGCAGTGAATGTCTGACAGGCATGATTTAGAACTTCTGATACATGGCCATGTGCCCATTATTACCATCGAAACCCATGAAGAAAATCGCGCGCTTGATCTACTGATAAAAGCGGCTCGCCGCGAATTTTTGCCTACATTCAAATGGACAGTTACTGATGGTGTACAGCGCCTCGACCTGAGCCTGGATCCACAACGCCACGTTGCAGACCCACAGGATGCCCTGAAGCACATCAAGTCCTCTGCCTTACAGGGAATCTATATCCTGCTGGATTTCGACCCTTATCTTAATGACCCGGTGAATAGTCGCCTGCTCAAGGAAATTGCCATGAGTTTTGATGGCAACAAGGGCAAGCTAATCCTGCTCAGTCACCA
>JBFHVK010000159.1:0-6582 GCA_041589615.1 Gammaproteobacteria bacterium
AAGCGTCATCTGCTGTAATTTTTCTTCGTCCTGCTTCGCAGGCTTTTTACCCATTTTGGTTTTCTCTGCTTGCAGCTGTTCAGTGAGCTTCTGTGAAATAGTATTTAATTGTGTATTCAGTTCCAGGTTCGCCTGATCAATCTGCTGCTTAATGATATCGGCTTTACCGGTGGCGTTTGCAATTGCATCGAGATCGAGTACCAGTGTATCTGGAGAGGATGAGAACTGGTCGCAGGCGGTCAGTGAAAGCGAAAATAAAGCAGCGGCCGCGATGTGCGAGAATGATTTAATGGGCATTGTCCTTACACCTTTAATGTATAACTGTATTTGAATTAGTGTGAATATTGAATTGCCGCGCACTATATCATGAGTGGCTTCAAGCTGTCTGCCGTGTCGTACCAGCCAGTTAACGTTGTTCACATTTTATCTGGCGCGCATGGCTTTCCAGAAAATCCATAACCAGTCATGAAAATCCAGTCGTGGTCGGCTGAAAAGGTCATCGGTCTGCTTGTCGAGTTTCAACAGGATACGAGAACCACCGGCAATGATCAGGCGAATTTCAAAACCAAATCGACCTTTAAGTGTTTTACCTAACCCGGCACCACCCTGTAATAATTTATGCGCGCGTTCATACTGCTTGCGCATCAGTAGAATCATTGGCCCATCGGTGCGGCGATTTTTAAAATAAGTTTCATTCACAAATGACGCACGAATTTCATCCTGCGGAATATAGATGCGATCCATCTCGTCATAATCCTGCGCCAGGTCCTGGTAGAAATTAATCAGCTGCAATGCACTGCAGATGGCATCGGATTGTCCCAGGCTTTTGCGGTCTGTCTGCCCATAAATATGCAGCAATAGTCGCCCGACTGGATTGGCCGAACGGCGACAGTACTGCATCAGCTCGGCAAAATCATCGTAGCGTTTTTTAGTTACGTCCTGTTTAAAGGCATCAATCAGGTCGAGAAACAGTTCCTTTGGTAATGCAAAGCGTTGTACACAGTCGGCCAGTGCAATCATCACCGGATCTTCACCGCTGTCGCCTGCATACAGGTTTTCTATCTGAGTGGCCAGATGATCGAGCTGAGCCAGGCGTTCTTCATTCGAAGCATCACCCTCATCGGCAAAGTCATCGGCACGGCGCGCAAAGGCATATACCGCGGCAATCGGTAAACGCATTCGTCGAGGTAAGAACCATGAAGCCACGGGAAAGTTTTCATAGTGATTTCTGGCAATGGAAACACAATGCCGGTAGGCCTGCTGGGTATTCATAAACTCGTCACATCGGAAAGTAGGGGGTAGTATAATCGACTCATGAAGTACGCAAAACCCGAATGGCGAAATGGCCAGCCCTATAGCAATGAATTCGATGATATTTATTTTTCTATCAGTGGTGGTATTGAAGAAACCGAGCATGTGTTTATACAGCATAACCAGCTGTGTGAACGCTTCCAGCAGTTAAGTGATAACAGTTTTGTGGTTGCTGAAACCGGCTTCGGCAGTGGTTTGAATTTCCTGGTTTGTGTTAGACACTGGCTGCAACTGGGCGATGCCTCTAAAACATTACACTTTTATTCTGTTGAGAATACCCCGTTTAGCCCCGATGACCTTATTCGTGCACAGGCTGCCTGGCCTGCGTTCAGTGACATTGCCAATGAGCTGCAGCAGCAGTACCAGGTGGCCAGTGCAGGCTTTCACCGATTCGACCTGTTTAACGGCCGCGTTAAACTCACCCTGATGATCGGTGATGTGCTGGAGATGTTGCAACAGGCACAGATAAGCGTGGATGCCTGGATGCTGGATGGTTTTGCGCCGGGGCGTAATCCACAAATGTGGAACCGGGATGTTTTCAGGCAGCTGGCTCGCCTGAGTAAGCCGGGCGCGACGTTTGGTACCTATACCTCGGCGGGTGATGTCAGGCGGGGCCTGGCGGAAGTCGGCTTTAAGGTTAGCAAGGTAGCGGGTACCGGTGCCAAGCGGGACATGCTGTGCGGTTACTTTAATGGTGAGACACAAATCCCTGCTGACTCTGATGCGCCATGGTATGCCATTCAACCAGTCAGCTTCAGCACGAAAAGGGCCTGTGTGATTGGCGCTGGTATTGCCGGCTTAACCACCGCCTGGTCGCTGGTGAAAAGAGGTTATCAGGTTGAAGTCATAGACAAGGGTGAGCAGGCGGGTTCACAGGCATCCGGGAATCCACAAGGAATGATCATGCCTCGGCTCAGTTTGCAGGATTCCGCAGATGCGGAGTTTTACCTGTCTGCCTATTTCTATAGCCTGCGATGCCTGCAGCAACTGGATAAGCAGCAAAGCTGCTGGAAACAGACCGGTGGCATCCAGCTGCCCAGCACACCGCGCATTCAGAAACAGATCGAACAATACCCCGAAGATAAAGCCCTGGTTGAAGTTTTGCAGGCTGCTGCGGCAAGTGAACTCAGTGGCATCCACATCGAACAGGTATCACATCACTTCCCACTGGCGGCCTGTGTGTACCCGAAGCGCTTACTGGCTCGCCTGATAGATGAAATGGGCGATGCACTGACGCTGAGGTTCAATAGCCCGGTAGAGTCGATTGAATATCGTGGGCATCAGTGGCAGTTAAAATCAGCCGAGGGCAGCGTGATGACACAGAGTGAGTGCCTGGTGGTCGCCTCGGCCTGGCAAAGCAAGGCCTTCGAGCCGTTTGGTCATCTACATCTTAATCCTGCGCGAGGACAGATCAGTTGTCTACAGGAAACAGCCACCAGCCGTGATTTGAAACTTCCATTGTCCTATGAAGGCTATATGATGCCAGCAGAAGATGGCCAGCATGTGCTGGGTGCCAGCTTCGAGATGGATGACTGTGACCGCTCACTGCGCATGGCAGAGCATCAGGCTAATATAAAAGAAGCAAAGCAGTGGCTGGGCCTGAACTTAGATGAACAGGCGATTACCGGGGGCAGGGCAGCGGTTCGGGCAGTAACGCCAGATCGAACGCCGGTTGTGGGGCAAGCACCACGGGAGCAGGCATACAGGCAAGGCTATGGGGAACTCTATAAAGGTAAACCGGCTCATAAATATATGACAGCGGAGTACTGGCCAGGGCTGTATGTGAATACAGGTCATGGCGCGAGAGGATTCAGCAGTTCTTTTATGTGTGCAGAGTTACTGGCAGCGAGTATCTGTGATGAAGCCTTGCCAGTTTCAAATCGAGTACGTTATGCTCTACACCCTGCACGATTTCTGATACGTTCACTAAAAAAGAAAAGGCAATAATGAAGAGAGCGCTTATTACACTGGTTTTAATGTTTTTAGCAGGCCTGGCACAGGCAAAATGTGAAGATGAAGCGGGCCCCGGCGTTAACTGGACAGGTTGTGACAAAAGCAGCCTTGATCTCAGTGGTGCAGATCTCAAAGGAGCCATACTCAGGAGAGTGAAATTCACCGATACCAATCTTTCAAAAGCACGCTTGCAGGGAGCAGACCTGAGTTTCTCGAAAGTCACCAATACACGCTTTAATGGCGCCAGGCTCGAAAACGTGCGCTTTAATAACGCAAAAATCACGGGCAGTGATTTTGCCAACTCCATCCTGGATGAAGCGCGACTCAGCCGTGCGGTGATAAAACAGTCAGATTTCACTGCGGCCAGAATCAATAAAGTTAATTTCTATGAAGTTAAAATAGAAAAGGCCAGATTCAACCAGGCAGAACTAAATCTGGCCGACTTCACCCGAGCCAAACTCTCCAATGCACAGTTTGTTAAGGCAAAAGGCGAATCGGCGATATTCAATGAAGCAGACCTCGAAGGCGCAGACTTTACGGATGCCAGTTTTAAATCGGCAAAATTCGAAGAAGCAAATTTGATTAATGCAAAATTTCTACGCAGTGACTTAAGCGAGGCTTCGATTCGGGGTTCCATTATCGATGGCGCTACGTTTGAGGAAGCAAAGCTGAGTAGTACTATCTGGGTGAAGTACCAGCGTTGCCGGCGTGGGTCTGTTGGGGTTTGTGAGTAAGTTGTTTACGTTTTAATGGAAACAGGCTTGGAGATAAAAAGATAAAAGCCTAAAGATTAAGGCAGAAGAAAACGCTAATGCACGCCAATTTTACGCAAATGAGCGCTAATGGATTGGAGTAGGTATGGAAATCAGGGGACAGTATACTTATTAGGGAAATCAGGGGACAGTATACTTATTAGAGTAAAACAGAAATGAGTATACTGTCCCCTGATTTGAAATCCATCATTTAAATGAAGCTGCCAGTTCATTCAAGAGCGCAACATAAATGCCATGGCAAAACTCAACAGCATCTTCCGAATTAGAGTCCCATGATGAAGTCCAGGCAACATGTGTCTGAGTATTGTCACTAGAGCTAGTCAGTTTGATGGTGCCAAAGTAGTTTGATACATCATTTTTTGATACGGGAGAGGGGCCATCATCGATAGAGTATTTTAGTGAATAGTCATCATTATTAATCTCAACTAGAGTTTCATGAAATGCTCCGTTTAAAACTCTCTTTGCTCCAACCGTATTGCCATCTATATCGCCTACTTTTTCCACACCTGTGATTACGTTAGGTGCCCAGGAAAAATCATGAAAGTTATTTAGTTTTGACCATACTTCCGTAATAGGTGCATTAATGTCAATGGATTGATTAGTTTCTGGCATGGCGTTTTCCTTTTGGTTATGTAGGTGTTTGTATTAAATATGGGGCTAGTGTGCCTGTTAGCTTATAATATGATTAAGTATACTGTCCCCGGATTTTGATGCGCTACGCATTAATTTTGTTACGCATAAACGCATAATACATTACCGGTATTACCACCAGCGTTAGCAGGGTGGATACCAGTATGCCGAATATCAGTGATATTGCCAGGCCGCTGAATATGGGGTCATCGAGTATAAAGAATGCACCCAGCATGGCGGCGAGGCCGGTGAGTATGATGGGCTTGGCGCGTACGGCACCTGCGCGTATAACAGCTTCTTCGAAGGCGATGCCTTCATCGAGTTGCTGGTTTATAAAATCTACCAGCAGTATTGAGTTTCTTACAATGATACCGGCGAGGGCTATCATGCCGATCATTGAAGTGGCGGTGAACTGTGCGCCGAGTAATGCGTGCCCGGGCATGACGCCGATGATGGTCAGGGGAATCGGCGCCATTATTATTAATGGCACCAGATAGGAACGGAACTGTGCAACCACCAGGAAATAAATCAGTATCAGTCCCACCGAATAGGCGATGCCCATGTCGCGGAAGGTTTCATAGGTGACCTGCCATTCACCGTCCCACTTTATACTGTTTTTATAGGGGTTTTCCGGTGGGTTTATCAAATACTCCTGCAGTGAGCCGAGTTCGCTGTTTTCTAATGACGCCCTGATATCCAGCAGGCCATAAAGTGGACTGTCGAGTTCTCCGGATACATCACCTGTGACCATCACCAGTGGCAACAGGTCTTTATGATAAATAGCGAATTCATTCGTTGAATTTTCCAGCTCCACAACATCGGCCAGCGGAATGAGTCGGCCGGACTGGCTGCGTACCCTGAGGGATAGCAGACTATCAACACGGGCTCTGTCAGCAACACTGAACTGTAGCCGCAGGGGTATGGGATATTTCATATTGCCGGTATGCAGGTAGCTGATGTCTTCACCATTGAGTGCGGTGGTTATTACACGCACAACCTGTTGCTGGTCGACACCATAGAGCATGGCTTTTTGCTGGTCGACTTTAATAATCAGTTTATCGGTGATATGTTCAATCGTGTCGTCGACATCAATCACATCGGGAGTATTTTCAAAAATTTCGCGTAACTGTTTTGCCACCTTACGTTGCCCGCTGTAATCCAGTCCGTATATTTCGGCAACCAGTGGTGACAGAACCGGTGGCCCGGGTGGAACTTCAACAACTTTCACATTGGCATTAAACTGCTGGCCAATCTGCTGCAAGGGCCCGCGTATGGCCGTTGCGATTTCATGGCTCTTTCTATCGCGCTCGGATTTATCCAGCAGGTTTACCTGGATATCACCTTCATGTGCCTGGCTTCTTAAATAGTACTGCCTGACCAGGCCATTAAAGTTGATCGGCGCGGCGGTGCCTGCATACACCTGGTAGTCTGTCACTTCGGGAACCGTTGCAATATACCTGCCCAGTTCACCGAGTACACGAGTCGTCTGTTCTAATGGGGTACCTTCGGGCATGTCGACAACCACCTGGAATTCAGATTTGTTATCGAATGGCAGCATTTTTAAAACCACAACTTTTACCCATACCATACCGACCGACAGCAGCATGAGTATGATGATGGCAATGAGTAGTTTAAGGCGATTTGATGCACCGCTTTTTGTACCAAGAAACGGGCTCAGGTAGCGGCTAAAGAAATCATAGAGTTTTTTGCTTTCACCATCTTCACCATGTTGCGCAATTTTTTCAGCCTGGTTGGCGAGTACCTTGTAAGCAATCCAGGGGGTAACAACAAAAGCCACCAGCAGTGAAATCAACATACCCATACTGGCATTAATCGGGATAGGGCTCATGTAAGGGCCCATCAAACCAGTCACAAATGCCATGGGGAGTAGTGCGGCGATGACCGTGAAAGTGGC
>JBFHVK010000160.1:0-6569 GCA_041589615.1 Gammaproteobacteria bacterium
CTGGTCTTTTAGTGCTCTCTGCCCATATCTGGATTGCAAATTTGAATCTTTCATGTGCACAGTGTAACCATGTAATATTACAGGGATGTTACAGTATATGACAATTTTGTAGCAAACATAACAGGCCTGAACCGGCCCGGGTATCATCCAGCAATGAATGACAGATTACATGGAGAATTCGTCTCTGGCCTTTTTAGCCGCCTTGAAGAGTTGAAGAATGGCATCTGCATCACCGTCCTCTATCGCCTGCCTGAGACTATCGAGTTGATGCTGATAGTTATGCATCATCGCCAGTATCGCTTCTGAATTTTGCAGGCAGATATCTCGCCACATTACCGGATCACTCGATGCAATACGGGTGAAATCACGGAAACCACCCGCAGCATATTTGAAAATTTCATCAACATCGTCAACTTTATTCAGGCAATCTACCAGTGCAAATGCCAGTACGTGCGGCAAGTGACTGGTGCCGGCCAGTACAAGATCATGGTGACGAGCACCCATCTCATCAACTTCAGCACCGGTAGACTGCCACATGGCACGGACCTGTTCTACAGCCTCATTTGAATTGGATTCCAGAGGCGTAAGGATCACACGTCGATCATTATATAAGTCAGCAAATGCAGCTTCAGCACCAGATTTTTCTGTGCCCGCTATTGGATGTCCCGGAACGAACTGCGATGCTTTACCGCCAAGTTCTTCGGTGGCAATCTGCACTACCGTATGTTTAGCGCTACCGCCATCAGTAACGATGCAATTAGCATGTAAATGTGGCCTGATCTTTCTGAAAACATCACCCATCACACCAATGGGCACAGCAACAAATACCATATCGGCAGTAGACACGGCCTTTGCATAATCGGTTTCATATTTATCAATTATGCCGAGTTGTTGAGCTTTCTGTAAATTCTCAATGGTACGGCCAAGGCCGGTAACTTTGCCAACATATCCCTGTTTTTTCAAAGCGAGCGCCAGAGATCCTCCAATTAAACCTACACCAATAACACACAGGTGATTAATCATCTGCCATTACCCTGTTTTGCAGAACGCGAGAAAGCGCATCAAGAAAGCGCTGATTCTGGGATTCTGTACCGACGGTTATGCGAAGGTGTGAGGGCATGCTGTAATTGGCGACGGGACGAACGATTACACCTTCCCGTAGAAGATCATTATATACAATGTCTGCAGGTCGATTTACGTCAACGGTTATGAAATTACCAATAGACGGTACCGAACTTAATTCGAGCTGATTGAATCCTTTTGCCAGCTGTTTTAGTCCTGCACGATTCATTTCATAACTAGACTGGATATGAGTGTGGTCGCTTAAAGCAGCTATCGCGGCTTCCTGTGCAACCATATTTGCATTGAATGGTTGACGTACACGATTAAGCAGATCTGCTACGTCCGGATGTGAAACGGCATAACCTATTCGCAAACCCGCCAGTCCATACATTTTTGAGAATGTACGTGTTATAACCAGATTGTCATGATACCTGTGCAATGAATCACTCTCAGGCTTACATTCATCAGGCATATATTCAAAATAGGCTTCATCAAGAACAACAATCACTGAATCAGGTACGCGCTGTAAAAACTCACTTAGTGCTGTTGCCTCTAACCACGTACCCGTAGGGTTGTTAGGATTAGCAATAAAAACAACGCGCGTCGTTTCATCGATGGCTTCCAGGATAGCATCCAGGTCATGACCATACGGCATAGTCTGGTGATCCGCGGGATATGCTTTTGCAATTTTAGCAGTGGCTCCTATCGCCTGGGTCACAATGGGATACACCGCAAAAGCATATTCAGAGAAAACAGCTGAATGCTGATCAGTTAAAAAAGCTCTTGCGATAAGCTCAAGCACGTCATTTGAACCATTCCCCAGTGTAATATGATCAACATTAACATGATGTCGATTAGCCAGTGCCTGACACAGGTTGTAGCCACTGCCATCAGGATAGAAGTTAACCGCAGCAATTACTGATTTAGCCGCTTCAACTGCATATGGGCTTGGGCCAAGCGGGTTTTCATTAGACGCTAGCTTAACTGAATTGCGGATACCAAGCTCACGCTCTAGTTCATCTACCGGTTTACCAGGAACATACGGTTTTAGATGCTGAACACCTGGTGCTGCAAGTTTTAGGAATTTTGATGTCATGAGCTGGTTACTTTAATACCGCTTTAGGATAGGAACCAAGTATGCGAATCATGGCAGTATCATGTTCAATTTCATGCAATGCTTCAGCCAGTGCCTTATCATCTTTATGTCCTTCTATGTCTATAAAAAAGACATATTCCCATACACCCTGTCGAGAAGGACGAGACTCAATCTTGCTCATGCCAATATTTCTGTCAGCCAGGGGTTTTAGCATTTTATGCAGAGCACCCGGCTTATTACCGGTAGTTACAATCAGTGATGTCCGATCATTACCACTTGGAGGCACCTGGTTACGACCTATAACAACAAAGCGTGTTGTATTATCAGGTTCATCTTCAATCTCTTCAAAAAGCACAGGTACATTATAAATCTCAGAAGCCATACTACCGGCAATCGCTGCAGCACCTTCTTCATTACCAGCAATTCTGACTGCTTCTGCGTTACTGCGCACTGCAAACTGTTCGACATCTGGTAGATGAGCATCAAGCCAGCGACGACACTGTGCGAGTGACTGTTGATGTGAGTAAACTTTTTTTATAGATTTAAGATCTTTTTCATTACTAATTAGATTATGTCGTATACGTAAATCTACTTCACCACTAATTAATAGTGAAGAATTAATCAACAGATCAAGTGTATGTGAAATGACACCTTCCGTAGAATTTTCAATAGGTGCGACACCAAAATGAGCCTGCCCTGTTTCAACTACACGAAATATATCCTCGATATTATCAACAGGACACTGATCGATAAAAGATCCAAAATGCTTACTGGTGGCTGCATGATTATAGGTACCTGCAGGCCCTAGAAAAGCTACTTTTATAGGTTTCTCTAGCGCAAGACATGACGACATAATTTCACGAAACAGATGCGCCATAGCATCATCGCCCAGAGGGCCCTTGTTACGTTTTTTTATTTCCATCAACACCTGTGCTTCTCTTTCAGGCCGATAGAAATGCTCTGTTTCACCAGATTTAATTTTAATGTCAGCAACCTGCCTGGCACATTCAGCACGTTGATTAATCAAATCCTGAATTTGCTTGTCAATGGCATCAATTTTATCTCGAATACCTGTGAGTTTATCTTGTTCGCTCATACCTAAAGCTGATTACCCTGTATAAAATTAAATGAGCCTGACAGACAGAACACCGTCTATATCAGAGATGCTCTGTATAACAGAATCGGAAGGCTGGCTATCAAGATCAATTAATGTATAAGCCAGCTGGCCACGTGATTCATTCGCCATATGAATTATATTAACGTTTGAGTTACCTAATTCATGTGAAATCTTACCCAGCATATCCGGGCTATTACTGTTCGCTATTGCAAGACGGTGATCGCCAGTTCTGGCGAGTTTTATATTTGGAAAGTTTACTGAGTTTCGGATATTGCCGTTTTGTAGAAAGTCCTTCAGCTGATCTGCGATCATTATCGCACAGTTGTCTTCAGCTTCAGCCGTTGAGGCTCCCAGATGCGGCAATGTGATAACATTTGGCTGACCTTTCAGCTCATTAGATGGAAAATCACAAACATAGCTGGATACTTTACCAGCACCAATAGCTGCAAGCACCGCACTGTCATCAACTATGCCATCTCGTGCAAAATTCAGGATTACTGCACCATCTTTCATAGTAGCGATTGACTCAGTATTCAGCATATTTCGTGTAGCATCTATCAAAGGAACATGGAAGGTAATGAAATCCGACTGCCTGAATAGCTCTTCAGCACTTTCCATTTGTAGTACATTTGAGGAAAGCTGCCAGGCATGTTGTACAGTTATAGTTGGATCGAAACCTACAACTTTCATTCCCAGTGCATCTGCCGCATTGGCAACCTGGGCACCAATTGCACCAAGACCGATAACACCAAGTGTTTTACCCGGTAACTCGAAACCTGCAAATTTTTTCTTACCGGCTTCTACTGCTTTTGATACCTCTTCATCAGTACCATTTAACTCGGTTGTATACTGCCATGCAGGAATAAGATTACGACAGGCGATGAGCATACCAGCAATAACAAGCTCTTTAACAGCGTTCGCATTAGCACCAGGCGCATTAAAAACAACAATACCTCGCTCTGACATTTTATCTACAGGAATATTGTTTACTCCAGCACCTGCACGACCGACAGCTTTAACAGTGTTTGCTACTGGTACATCATGTAGTTTAAATGAGCGCAACATAATTGCGTCAGGTTCTGGAAGGTCTTCACCAACCTGGTATCCTTCTTCAGTGAGCCTGTCCAGACCTAAATGTGATATTGCGTTATATGTTTTTATTTTGAACATTTTCATTTCCTGCATGTGCTTACCAGAATCGACAATTTATGTCTTAAAATTTTCTGCTGTCTATTTCCAATAACAGAAATAGACGAACTGAACAGCGTACGTGTATTCCTTAAAAATATCAGGCCTGTTCTTTTTCGAAGGTTTTCATAAATTCGATAAGAGCATCAATACCAGATTCTGGCATTGCGTTATATATACTTGCACGCATACCGCCTACTGATCGATGACCTTTGAGAGTTGTTAGACCCGCAGCTTCAGCACCTTTAAGGAATGCATCATCGAGTGCTGAATCAGCCAGTATAAATGGCACATTCATAATAGATCGACAGTTAATATCAACAGGATTTGAGTAGAAGTCTAAATCATCAATTGCGGCATAAAGTTTAGCAGCCTTGCGATTATTAATTTCCTGCATAGCCTGTAAACCACCAAGCTGTTTGATATGATCAAATACAAGCCCGGCAAGATACCAGCCATATGTAGGTGGTGTGTTATACATTGAATCATTATCCGCATGAATCTTATAATCCATCATCGAAGGCATTCCATCAATGGCTGAGCCAATTAGATCTTCGCGTACGATAACAATGGTTAGACCTGCAGGACCAATATTTTTCTGTGCACCTGCATAAATAACACCAAACTTATTTACATCAATCGGAGTCGATAAAATAGATGAAGACATATCCGCTACAACAGGCATATCCACATCTGGTATAAACGGGAACTCTACTCCGACGATAGTTTCATTCGGTGTGTAGTGCAAATAAGCCGCATCATTTCTTAGCGTCCATTCAGACTGTGCAGGCACGGTTGTAAAGTTGCTATCTTCAGAGCTGCCGGCGACATGAATATCACCATAGCGTTTGGCTTCACTTATCGCTTTTTTAGACCATTGTCCCGTTAGAATATAATCCGCTTTACGATTGCCACCCATCAGGTTAATAGGAACTGCGGCAAATTGCGAGCTTGCACCGCCCTGCAGGAAAAGCACCTTATAATTATCTGGAATCTGCATTAATTCACGCAGGTCAGCTTCGGCTTTTTCAGCAATTGACATAAAGGCCTTGCCTCTGTGTGACATCTCCATCACTGACATACCTGTTCCCTGCCAGTCAAGCATCTCTTCCTGTGCTTTCTTTAAAACAGCTTCGGGAAGTGCAGCTGGACCTGCACTGAAATTATAAACTCGACTCATCTGCTATATATCCTGGTTATCTGTAAATTAGTTTTATAAAAAAGCGGTTCTATACTTCGACGAATTATTCTTCTGCTTCAGTTGCTTCATCAAGTAATTCAATGCGTTCGATTTCCACCAGCTTTTCATCTTTATCGAGACGGATCAGGCGTACGCCCTGAGTATTACGTCCCATTACCCTGACTTCATCGACACTGGTTCTGATGAGTGTTCCACCATCTGAGATCATCATAAATTCATCTTTATCGCTCACCTGTATGGCACCTACAACCAGGCCATTACGTTCAGAGCTTTGAATTGAAATAACGCCCTGGCCACCACGACCCTTACACGGGTAATCTGATGATGCGGTGCGCTTGCCGTAACCGTTTTCAGTTGCCGTCAGTATGGAACAGGCATCATCAACAATTATCAGGCTGATCAGGCGGTGCTCTTCTGCCATACGTATACCGCGTACACCTGCAGCTGTTCTACCCATAGCACGAACATTTGATTCATTGAATCGAATAGCCTTACCCGAGCTGGCCATAAGCATGACATCCTTATTGCCATCTGTGAGCGCAACATCTACAAGGGTGTCATCACCACGTAAATCTACCGCGATGATACCGGCTGCCCGCTGATTCGAGAATGCACTAAGTGGTGTTTTCTTCACGGTACCAGAGCTGGTAGCCATGAATATGAAATGATCGTCATCATATTCGCGTATTGGTAATACCGCATTAATACGTTCACCCTGTTCGAGTGGCAGCAGATTAACAAGAGGCTTGCCTCTTGATCCTCGGCTTGCCTGTGGCAACTGGTAAACCTTAATCCAGTATGCCTTTCCTCGGCTTGAGAAACATAACAATGTGTCGTGTGTATTGGCGATGAAAAGCTTGTCGATGAAGTCTTCTTCCTTCATACGTGTCGCCGACTTGCCCTTA
>JBFHVK010000161.1:0-6549 GCA_041589615.1 Gammaproteobacteria bacterium
ATAAAGATTTAAGCAAAGTCTTTGATTTTAAAATCTTTTATCACCCAAACGAATGAGTTAGTACCAGATTATATAATTAAGCAATTTTATTAACGCGCACAAATAAAATGCATGAACAACTTATAATGACTCAAACTGCACTATAACCAGTCACGACTGGCACTCAACACTTCAACTTCAGGGTACTCAAGCAGAAGTGTTTCAATCAGAGTGAACTGTTTTTCCAGTGGTGCTTTTTCATTACTGACCATACACACAGCCAGGACACTCTGTTGCCAGCTATCCATCTTATCGACTTCAGCAACCGATGCATTGAAGCGCGCAGTTAATTTATCCTTGATGCTTTTTATTTCACGCCGCTTGTCTTTTAACGAATGTGCATGGGGTATATGCAGACTCAATGTGACCAGCAGAATATGCATCAGAGATGTATCACTTCCATTCCAAGTTGTTTAACCATGTCCTCATTTGCAGGATTTGTAATAACAGCGACACTAGCTTTATCCGGAATTAAATAGGTTTTACCGACGCGCGTCAGATCTTCGAGAGTAACCTTTAATACTCGCTCCCTGAATAACTGACGCTGCTCCGGAGTACGCCCGTACAACTGGTTATGAAATGCCTGCTTGGCCTCCCCTGAAGGAGAGCCCGGTTTGTCCATACTACCAATCACGCCTAGTATGGCCTCTTCAAGCTGTAGCTCGGTATGTGATTCGCTGAGTAACCATTCAACAGACCTGTCAAAGTCATCCAGGGTATCCGCAAGGCGTGGATCACGATAGGAGAAAAAGCGGAAGCAGGCATTACCTGGCTCATGGCTGGCACCTCCACCATAAGCTCCGCCCTGCTCCCGGATGACACGATGCAGGAAACCATTACGCAGGAAACCACCAAGCACTGTTAACGCAGCAGCATCCTTATGTGAAACTGAAACTGTAGGATAGGATTTGGCACAGAAATTAACCTGGGTACTGGTTATCCAGGCCTGTTTTATCTGGCGCTTCACTTCTGCCAGCTTGAAAGCCTGATGATTTTCACCAGACTGCCCTGACCAGTACTGACGCATGTCATTATCAATTGCTGCCTGTTCATCCTTCTCAGCAATCGACAGGTAGTCACGTGGAGCAAGCAGGATTTGCTCATGTATCTGCCTGAACCTGTCAGCCAGCTCACTCAAGGCATCAGCATTATTCAGCGAGTCATCCAGTAGCTTGAGCTGCCTGATCCCTTCCAGTCCAGATAGTCGATGACTCAATTCAGCCGCCGGACTCATACCACTACTTGCAGCCACCATGGCCAGGCTGTGTCCCTGACCGGTTACACTCTGTTCGCGTCGCGCACGTTTCTGTGCGACCAGCTCACGAATACGATCAAGTTCATCAAATCGAACGTTCTGCAGCATGTCATGCATCAGCTCGTTTAGCTGCTGATGATTTCTCGCAAGCGCCTTACCCGAGAATACAAAGTGCGCCTTGATGTCCTGCTCATTATCAACCAGGCCACGGACACTGGTATACGCATTGACACCGCCACTCACACTGTCCTGCCAGGCCTGCGCCTGCAGATAATCTTTATCACCACAGCCGAGTTCGGTCAGGCAGTAGGTATATACAGGTAACAGGTCAACCAGCTCAGCTTCAAGTTGAGGCAGCTCGATGACCACCTGCTGGTAAATCAGCCCGTTTGTTCCCTGCTCATAAAAGTTATTACGAATACCATCAAGCTCATACTCAATACCGGACGGTATATGCATACTGGCAGGCACATCCTGCAATCCGACCTTGGGAAGAATACTGACATCATCTTCCTCGTTCTGTCTCGCCTGTAAAGCTGCTGCCTGTTCGATAATCTGCTGCTTTTCATCCTCTGTCAGCTGCGCCTTAATCTCTGCCAGCTTATCAGCTTCAGCTTTTTCCCTGGCCTGACTGAGGGTAGTATCCGGCTTCATGACAAGGCGAACCCTGTGTGGATTATCCAGCAGGTTTTTCTTCACCAGATTCTTTATAAAGTCAGGGTCCTTAATATCTTCACGAAGCTTGTCCAGTACTGGCTCAAGATTCATTACGGCAATCGGATCACCTCGATGGATTGCGGCTGGCAAACCACCCAGGATAAGCTGCATCCCATAGGGGTAACCATCACCACCTATCTCACGCTGCCCCAGTTCAAGCTGATGCAGAACAGCCTCAACCTGTGACTGGTCTACGCCATTTTTCGCAACATCTTCCAGCACCTTCAGCACCAGCTGTTCCATTTCCTCGGCATGCTGTGGCTCTGAACCTTCAAGTCCACACATAAAGCTCATTTCGCGATTGGAGTCTTCCAGACCACATAACGGGGATGGCGATGTACCGAGGCTAGTCGTTTCCAGTGCCTGTTGAAGAGGTGATGCAGAGTTATCCAGTAACACACTGGACATAAGATGTGCCTGCAACATATCCTCAAGAGACGTACTGTGCCCTAGCAACCAGCTCATGACGATATGGGTTTTGGCCTTCGTTTCACCCTCATCCAGTGCATAACTAGTTTCAAAATTGAGTGGCTCAGCATAACGCTGCTCATCATCAACCTTGATCTGCCTGTCGAGTTTCTCAAAACGGCTCAATACACGCTTCTCGAACACCTCCTGATGTTCAATCGCTGGAATATCACCAAACGTCATAAATATTGCATTCGACGGGTGATAATGAACCTTATAGAAATCCATCAGCTGCTGGTAAGTCAGGTCAGGAATATTTTCGGGATCACCACCAGAGTTATAATGGTACGTGGTGGTAGGAAAAAGGTGCTCAGTCACTGTCTGCCACAGGGTACTGACCGGCGAACTCATTGCGCCCTTCATCTCGTTGAATACAACGCCCTTATATACCAGCGGTGAGGATGGATCATCCGGGGTTTCGAACTCGAAACGATGGCCTTCCTGAGCGAAGTCCAGCGGGTCCAGCCGGGAAAAGAAGACCGCATCAAGGTAAACATCCATCAGGTTATCGAAGTCCTTGCGATTCTGGCTGGCAAACGGATATGCCGTCCAGTCACTACTGGTAAAAGCGTTCATAAAAGTATTGAGTGAACGACGTATCATCATGAAGAACGGGTCACGTACTGGATAACGCTCACTACCACAGAGCGCGGTGTGTTCCAGCATATGAGCTACCCCGGTGGAATCTGTGGGTACTGTTCGCAGCGCTACCAGAAAAACATTTTCATTATTATCGGCATCCAGGTGGTAATGCACCGCCCCGGTTTTTATATGTTCATACTCCTCAACCCGAATATTGAGCGATTCGATACGCTGTGATCGCTTCCACTGGAAAGCAGGGTGCTGTTTGGCAGGCTTCAAATCCTCAGATGACATATAAAAATCCACATTGATTTATCAGGCTACCGATTGTAACCCTGTTATCTATACAATTTAAATGGCAAACAGGAATTCTATTCAATTAGAGGTATATTGGCCTGCAATTCACAGCATTTTTACCTATGGTTAATTTATGCGAGAATAGGCGATTAGATCTTGAAGAATATAATGACAAAGCGAATGATTAAAGCCCTGACAGCCCAGCAGCTGCGCCCCAGTTGTACCGCCGACACCCTGCCCTTTGAAACCACAGCCGAACTAGATGACCTGCCGGGAATACTCGGCCAGGATCGTGCCTTTGAGGCCATAGAGTTCGCCATCAATGTTTCACATCGCGGCTATAACCTCTTTGTAATGGGCTCTTCCGGACTGGGCAAGCACGGCCTGATACGTAAATACCTCAGAAAAGTCGCAGAAAAAGAAGAAACCCCGTCTGACTGGTGCTATGTGCGCAATTTTGAACAGGATTACAAACCAAGAGCGCTCAGGCTGCCTGCAGGACAGGGGCGAATCTTTAAAAAGGATATGAAAAACCTGATCGAAGACATCGGCAAGTCTATCAATGCTGCCTTCGAAGCCGGTGAATACCAGGAACAGGTCCAGGTGATCGAAAAGTCATTCCAGAGCAAGCAGTCCGGCCTACTCGAAAAGCATGCACAACAGGCACGTGACCAGGATATAGACCTGACACATACTCCATCAGGCTTTTTACTCACGCCTATGGTAGAAGGCCGAAATATAACGGAAGATGAGTTCGATAATCTGCCAGAAGAACTCAAGGACCAGATTGAAGAAAAAATCGCAAGTTTCCAGGATGAACTGGAATACCTTGCTCCAGAAATGTCACGCCAGCGACGTGAACACAATATAAAAATAAAGAAACTCAATCGAAAGGTTGCCCTGTTTGCGACCAGTAGCCTGATTAAGGACGCAAAGCGCAAATACAAGTCGCTGCCGGAAATTGTTAACTACCTGAAAGGCCTGCAGGAAGATGTACTGCATCATCTGGAAGAGTTTGCCGAACAGGAAGAAGATGATTCGCAAAACAGTGAAAACAGTCATCATCAGAGTGGAAAAAAAGATTCACTGCATCGCTATCAGGTCAATCTAATTGTAGATAGCTGCAACCAGAAAGGCGCCCCTGTAGTTTATCTTGATAACCCTACCTACCAGAACCTGGTCGGTCGCATTGAATATGAACATCGATCCACTCACCCTGGCAGTAATTTTACACTGATTAAACCCGGTGCACTGCTACAGGCCAATGGTGGATACCTTGTATTAGATGCACACAAAATTCTCAGCACACCACATGCATGGGATGCACTCAAACGCAGTTTATATGCAAAAAAAGCCAGGGTTGAAAATCTCGATCAGGTTGTCGGCGGAGACACCTCTGTCACACTGGAACCGGAAGCCATACCACTTAAAATTAAAATTATTTTACTGGGTAGTCGAAACACGTATTACATGTTGCACGAAATGGACCCCGACTTTCCTGAGCTATTCAAAGTTGAAGCTGATTTCGAAGAAGAACTGTGGCGTGATCCGGAAACAACAATACAATATGCACGACTCATTGCCTCACGTGCGCGCAAATTTGAACTGAACAATCTCAATGCAGACGCTGTTGCCAGGGTCATAGAATTCAGCTCACGACTCGCAAACGATATAGAAAAACTATCAACTCGCTTACGTACCATCGACGACCTGCTAATCGAAGCACAGTATTATTCCAGGCAGTCAGCAGGTGAACTCATAACCTCCGAAAATGTTCAGCAGGCAATTGATGCACAGATAAAACGTACCAGTCGTTTGCAGGGCCTTATTCAAACTGATATCCAGCGCGGCACACTGATGATTAACACCGATGGTGAAGCAGTGGGTGAAATTAATGGTCTGTCAGTATTCGAAATTGGCAAGTATGGTTTTGGCCAGCCTTCACGTATTTCTGCCACTGTTCATCTTGGTGATGGCAGCATTATTAACATTGAACGAGAAGTTGATCTAAGTGGTTCAATACATGATAAGGGCGTACTGATTCTGTCTGCATTACTGGCGAGTCGCTACACACGCGATACCCCACTATCTTTTTCAGCCAGCATTACTTTCGAACAGTCTTATGGCCATATTGACGGTGATAGTGCATCTGTAGCGGAACTCTGTGTACTCATCTCTGCATTAACTAACCTGCCCATAAAGCAGGGGCTTGCTATTACTGGCTCATTAAACCAGCAGGGTTATGTGCAGGCGATTGGCGGTGTGAATGAAAAGATCGAAGGCTTTTATGATACCTGTAAACAGCGTGGACTCAATGGTGAACAGGGATGCATTATTCCAGACGTAAATGTAAAAAATCTTTCACTGAGAACAGATGTTGTGGATGCTATCGAAAACGGTCAATTTAATATTTACCCAATCACTCATTATGAAGAAGCACTGGAGCTGTTATTCGGCATACCAGCAGGTGAGGAACTTGCGGATGGCAATTTTGAGAAGGACAGTATAAATGACCGTGTGGTAAAACAGCTTTGCCGGTATGCCAAACAGCGTCGAGCCGGACAGATTATTCTATAACGACCGGCTTACCCTGAAAACCAGTAACAGACTGCCTGGCAAAAGTTCTACACTTCCCCGGCTATAAGACGCCTGATGTCATGCCCGCAAGCCAGTGTGGCCGGTATTGTAAACAGAGTAATCACCGTGGCAAACACCAGGCCGGAAGATAAGGCCAGTGCCATTGGTGATACAAATGGGTCAAGACCTCCCCAGCCATAAGCCGTTGGCAACAGACCGACAACGGTGGTTGCAGCGGTTAATAGCACGGCACGAAAACGTCGATGTCCGGCGAGTTTAATCGCTTCAATAATTTCCATCCCCTGCTGCCGCGAACGCTGGATAAATACCAGCAGCACCAGTGAACTATTTACGACTACACCTGTTAATGCAACCATACCCATGGTCGAGAAAAATGAAAGTGGCATTGGTTTCCACAACAGATCATGTAGATAAAAACTCAGAATAACTCCAATGGCACCAAACGGTATTGCCATCATCACCAGTAAAGGATACAGCAGGTTATTAAACTGGATCGCGAGAATAAAGAAGATTGCAACCAGCGCAAACAATAATGCAATGACCAGACTCCTGAATGACTCCTGGTTCTTTTCCTGCTCACCGCCGAAGTTAAC